>DATESH010000048.1:0-16278 GCA_035270965.1 Methanocorpusculum sp. | reverse complement strand
ACTGCTCCCTGACGGCGCCAGGTCTGCATTCTCTCCCAGAGGAGCTTCTTTACTCCGGACTCTGCGGGTTTTTTCCACGCGTCACGGACATATCCATACATTGATTTTGACATGTGTGTGTTTCACCTCAGGTTCAGCCATGAAGGCTACATTCCTGATATACAACAGACCGTATGTGGATACGATGGGCTGTAAACTGTATATTATTGGGGTTACGTTGTATAAATAGTCCTTGCTGGGAGAATCACATACCCTGTGTGCCGGGTCCAGCTGATTTTACTGCGGGCTGCCTTTGATTTTTTCCACGACATGTATCCCTTCGATACGTGTCACCGGATACTGACCCTGTGCATCCTTCTCTGCGGATTTGACCATGTCCCAGATTGTCAGAAGAGCAAGCGACACTCCTGTCAGAGCTTCCATTTCGATACCTGTTTTTCCATAGGTCTTCACGCGGCAGGAGGATTCGATGTATTCATCGGTCTGCTCAAACCAGATTGTCACCGCGCCGACGGGGAGCGGGTGGCACATAGGAATCAGGGCCCATGTCTGTTTTACTGCCATAGTTCCGGCTACCTGAGCGGTGGCAAGCACATTTCCTTTAATGACTTTCCCGTCAGAAATTGCTTTAAGTGTTTCGGACCGCAGATAAATCCTGCCTGATGCTGTAGCTTCGCGGCTCACATCAGGTTTCGCTGTTATATCTATCATATGGGCTTCGTTTTTTTCATTCAAGTGCGTGAATACCGGCATGACCTACCTCTTTATACAGTATATATGCAAGGTGCCTGAGTAAATCGCTTGCGATTAAACCGTCTCCTGTCTGTTCATCAGCTATGCTCCCTGCTTTCCCCGTCGCATAAATCGCGGCGCAGGCAGCCTCGAACGCGTTCATCCGTACAAGAAGTCCCCCGCAGACACCGGAAAGGACATCCCCTGTTCCTCCGGTGGTCATACCCGGCGCCCCGGTTTTATTGAATTTAACCCGTTTCCCGTCGGAAATAACATCAATCTCTCCTTTCAGGATAATCGTCTCCCCGATATGCTTCGCCGCGTCACGGACAGCGATTCCCCGCTCTGCAAGTTTTTCCGGCACCGGTCCGAATATCCGTGCGAATTCTCCTGCGTGCGGGGTGTAAATCGTCTGTTCCTGAGCTTTCGGCAGCGGATTTCTGAGAAGATCCGCATCCACCACGGCACGTTTTGCGGCAGACACCACTCTGGAAGCAACGGACAGACTTTCCGGATCCGTGCCGAGACCCGGTCCTGCGATTACCACATCCGCATCCGCCGCGAGTTTTAGTAATTTCACCAGATGCTCTTTCCCGATTTTTACACCGGGCAGTCTTTCCAGAATCACATCCGGCATAAAACCGTCCACCGGTGCCGCCACCTTCACGACATCCCCGCCGGAGCGAAGCGCTGAGAGTCCTGCAAGGAACGGTGCTCCCTGATACGGCCCCCCGCCGATGACGAGTATGTATCCCCCTGAACCCTTGTGGGAACCTGCGGGTTTCTTCGGGACAAGAAGCAGTTCGCCTTCCCCGCAGAATACTTCGGATGCGAACGGAATTCCGATACTATACACTTCTGCGCCCGGGGTCTTCGCCAGATGGAACGCAATCACGCGGTCCGCCCGGGCTCCCGGAGTCGGCATATCACAGGCGATAATCCGGGCGGAACCTGCATTCATATGAGCAACCAGAGATGCATACGGCTCGCGGAGCGGGAGGGATACCCCTGTCCCAAGCAGTGCATCCACGATAATATCCGCTTTGAAGTCATCCTGTGTCCATATAGTGGAAACCTCTGCCGGGCAGGCCTCCAGTGCGGAAAATGCCGCACGGGACTCGGGCGTCTTCGGTGTCCCGGTAATGATGACCTTCACGGGGACATCTTTCGCAAGATGGCGGGCACAGACAAGCCCGTCTCCCCCGTTGTTCCCCTGGCCGCAGAGAATCAGAACGGATTTCGGTTTCTCATTTCTGACAACTCCCGCAAGAACAGAGCCGGCACTTTCCATGCGCTGGCTCACGGACACCCCGTATCCGTCCGCGTTTTTATCAACGACCCGCATGGTATCCGGTGATACAACGCCGGACAGCCCGAACTCCAGGAACTCACGCATACATGTATTGTGGGTGTGCTTTGGTATTCATTTTTCCCCACACAAAACCAACCCATGATGAATGGGATTCGTGGAAGATGTCAGCCGTGCCGCAAAAATACTTCTCGAAGCGGACGCAGTCACACTAATCTCTCACATAGATGCCGATGGTATAACCAGTGAGGCAATTACCTCCCAGGCGATTTCCCGTGCAGGTATTCCGGTGAATCCTGTTTTCGTCCGTCAGCTTGAACCGATGACGATGAAACACATCCCGGACGACGGCACGCTCAAAGTCTTCACCGATCTTGGGGGCGGTCAGCAGAATCTGCTCGAGGAAGCAGGATTTCCCTCGGAAAAAGTCCTCATCCTCGATCACCACATCAACCAGCCTGCTCCCGGCGGGACAGAGTATTTCCAGGTAAATTCCCAGTTCTATGGGGAAGAATATGTGAAATGCAGTGCCGCGGGCATCGCATATCTTGTAGCCCGGAAAATGGATACCTCAAACACGGATCTCGCAAAACTTTCCGTTGTTGGAAACGTCGGCGATATGATGGCTCAGGAAAACCGCGGGCTCGTCGGCGTGGCACGATGGATTGCGGAAGACGGTGCCGATCATGGTCAGGTGAAAATCACCCGCGGAATAAACTGTTATGGTCTCTCAACCCGTCCTCTTCATATCTGCCTCTCGAACAGTGACGATCCCATGATTCCTGGAATTTCCGGCAATCCTGCCGCGGCTGCCTCCCTTCTCTGCAAAACCGGGATATACTCCTCGACCACGGATAACAGAATCTGGGAAGAACTCTCCGGCGAGGAAGCGAGAACCCTTTCAAGCATTCTTGCCGAACAGATGATTGCAAACGGAGAATCCCCCAAACGGCTTTTTGCTGAACTCTACTTCTTCCCCGATGAGATGGAGAAATCCCCGCTCCGGAACGCATCCGAGTATGCGACCATGCTGAACGCCTGCGGCAGGTGGACGAAACCGCTGATTGGCGAGGCTGTGTGCCGGGGCGACCGGGGACAGAAATACCGGGAGGCCGAACACATGCTCCGTCATCACCGTTCCGTCATCCGGGAACTCTGCGAATATATTCATGAGACGGGAGTGGACGCGTCCGGTGCTGTTCAGTGGATTCACACCGGCGACAAATATCCAGACACTATTGTTGGAATCGGTGCCGGAATGGCTTTATCCAAACTCGATACGGATAAGCCGATTCTGGTGATGTGCAATGTCTCGGACGAACCCGGTTTAATCAAAGTATCCATGCGTACCTATGAAAAAGTCCTGCGCCGCGGAATCGATCTGCAGGAAGTTCTCGTGAAAGCCGCTGCGGAGTTCGGGGGTGCAGGCGGAGGGCATAATATTGCGGCGGGCGCATATATTCCCAAAGGATGCGAACATGATTTCATCAGAAGAGTTAACGAACTTATCGAAGGGCAGTTTGCAGCGGGTTCGCAGAATCGCTGACTTCCAGTTTGGACGGGGGGCGGGAGAAGCCCTGTTCCCTGATTCGGTCACGTTTTCGTATTCGAATACCAAACGTGTCAGGTATGTGAATCTGGCCAGTGAACGCCTCGTCACCGTTCGTGCGAGCGACGGGCGGTTCACACTCGGTTTCCTTGGAGCAAAGGCACTGCATGCGTTTCTGCCGGCCCCGCAAAACCGTGTCATGGTCATAGACGACGCCGTCCCGTTCGTTGCAGACGGAAAAAATGCAATGGCAAAACACGTAATCGCGAGCGACCCGGATATTCTCGCCGAGGACGAAGTTTTTGTCGTTGATGAATCGGACAATCTGATTGCCACCGGAATGGCAGTTCTTTCCGGAAGCGAGATGATTGGGTTTAATTATGGAACAGCAGTAAAAGTAAGACAGGGAAGGAATAAAAAATGATGCCAGGAGTAAATCCCAAACAGATGAAAGCAGCGATGAAGAAAATGGGCATGAAGATGGACGAAATCGAGAATGTCTCGAAAGTTGTGGTCTACACATCGTCCGGAAATTATGTCTTCGAGAACGCCGAGGTTGTCGGTATCACGATGCAGGGTCAGACCTCGTATCAGCTGACCGGCGATGTTCACTTCGAGGGAGCCGCTGTAGAAATCCCTGAATCCGACGTGGAACTTGTTGCCGGACAGACATCTGTCTCTCCGGAAGCCGCCCGTGCCGCTCTTGTTGAGTGTAACGGGGATATTGCCGAAGCAATTATTAAGCTCACCGCTATATGATCGGACCGAACAGAGTAATCGTCCACGGACACGGACGGGAATATTATGTGAAGGTCGGCGAGGGAAAGCTCTCGACGGATCTTGGGATGATCGATCTCGCGGAAGTCGCAAATCTCGAAAACGGCGACACGGTTCTGACGCATCTTGGAAAACCGTTTGTGGTTTTTCTGCCAAAGGCAACGGACTTTTTCTCGCACGGTAAACGGACCGGCGCTCCCATGATGCCGAAAGATATCGGTATGGTCATGGCATATACAGGAATGTGCCGGCGTGACCGCGTGCTCGATGCGGGCACAGGTTCCGGTATCGCGGCAATCTTTTTCGGAGGATGTGCGGGATCGGTTGTGACCTGTGAAGCCCGGGACGAGTTCTCGAAAATAGCAGAGCAAAACATCCGTGATGCCGGACTGGACAATGTCGAGTGCCGTGTATGTGATTTTCTGGAGGTCGGAGACGGACCCTACGATATTGTCCATCTGGATATGCAGATTGAGCCTGAGCATGTCCGTCACGCATTTCCTCTCCTGAGAGTCGGCGGATATTTTGCAACCTATACACCGTTTCTGGAACAGACGTTCTGTGTCATGGACACGGCCCGGGAACTTTTCGGCGAGGAGTCCGTGCTGACGTTCGAGTGCATGGAACGTGAACTCACCCGGAGTAAACGCGGAACGAGACCTTCGACGCGTGTATCGCATACGGGATACCTGACGGTGTGCCGTAAGGTCTGAGCAGTATCTGTTCATCTTTTTTTTGGACAGTAAGAGGATGAATCCGGATTGTTCATTCTGTTTTGATTCATTCTATTATAAAAAAAGGGAATGATTTCATCCCGGATTATTTTGTAATGTGCAGTTTTTTCATATCTTCTTCCACATTACCGTTTATCTGAACACCGAACTTCGTGACAAGAAGGTTCAGCACGTCCGGGGAAAGACATGCGGGGAGGTTTGGTCCGATCATGATGTCCTTTATCCCGAGTGAGAGCAGGACCAGGAATATCAGGAGTGCTTTTTGTTCGTACCATGCAATATTGAACGACAGCGGCAGATCATTTACTCCTACATTCAGGGCTTTGGCAAGTTCGACGGCGATAATGATAAGAGAATAGCTGTCATTACACTGACCTGCATCGAGCACACGCGGGATTCCCTCTATGTCACCGAGGTCAAGACGGTTGTACCGGTATTTTGCACATCCTGCAGTGAGAATGAGCGTGTCTTTCGGCAGGGCTTTGGCAAATTCCGTGTAATATGCACGTTCCTTGTGGCGTCCGTCGCATCCTGCCATGACTACGCACCGCTTAATTTTTCCTTCCTTCATAAGCTGCAGGATTTTTGGTGCCTGAGCCAAAACCGCATCATGACCTGCCCCTGTTACGAGGTCTGCGATGTGCATATCCTCCGGCGGTTTGCATTTCTTCGCGCAGGCAATTATCTGCGAGAAGTCTTTTGACCCGTCTGCTTTCTCAGGAATGTGGACCGCGTGAGGGAATCCTACTGATCCGGTGGTGAAAATTTTGTTTTCATACTCCTTTGGAGGCGGAACCAGGCAGTTTGTCGTGAACAGAATCGGACCTTTGAATAGAGGGAACTCGGTCTTCTGATTTGCCCAGGACGTTCCATAGTTGGCAATCAGATTATCATATTTTTTGAATCCCGGATGTGCATGTGCAACCAGCATCTCGCCGTGAGTATAAACGTCGACGCCGGTTCCTTTTGTCTGTTCCAGAAGCATCTCGAGGTCTTTCAGGTCGTGACCGGTGACAAGGATACCTGGTTTCTTCCCGACACTGCAGTTAACTTTCACAATTTCGGTTGTACCATAGTATTTATTCGCCTCGTCTAATAGTGCGATAACCTTCATTCCGACCGTTCCGCATTCAAGAACGAGGGCGGTCCGCTCTTCTGTGGTGTGCTTCTCGAACCGGGAAGCAAGTCCTTTGTAGATGAAGTCCAATACTTCGCGGTCGTTTTTTCCGAGGACGACCGCATGCGAGTAGTATGCGCACATTCCTTTCAGCCCGAAGAGAAGCAGGGAAAAGAGCGAGCGTTCATTGTCGTCTTCGATTGAGCGAAGTCCAATTCCTCCTTCAAGATGGATGATCTCCTCCCTGGATTTTGGAATCCAGGAGCATTCTTTGGGCTCTCCAGGTATTTTCGGGTAGGCATCACGAATGGAAATCGCCTCTTTCAGGTATTCCTGGAAACGGTCTTCATCGAAGTTCACATTGGTGAGTGATGCAAAAAGGGATTCTACAACTAATTTATCTTCTTTGGTGTAATTGGCAGTGGGTTTCGATTTCTTCGGCTGGTGGATTTTCCGGTAGGCAATACCGGAGAGAACAAAGTTTACTGCATCCTGATAACACGCTGTATCATTACTTTTACCGCAGACTCCTCCTGTTGTACAGGCGATATTGCGTGCGGTTTCTTCACATTGTTGGCAAAACATTTTTTTTCTCCTATATCTGCCCACCAAAAAAAATTGATGGGTACTTGATAGATGACCACTAGCATATTTATACGTAGAGAATGTTGCAAAAAAGGATGATAGTTATTTTATCTGTGATGCCAGAAGCCGTGCCGCAGTGAATGCCGGATTATCAAAAAGATCCACCGGTCCGGCGAGTTTTCCCCCGGCAAGGGAGAATCCCAGACCGACAACTGGTATGATTTTTGTACGGACGACAGATGAATCGCAGAGACTTACCGGGCAGATGCCTTTAGTATTCAAATCCGGGCTGGCGAATTTTTCGCAGAATTCCGCGACCGACGGGAACTCTCCTTCTGCCCGTGCGATGAGAAGGACCCCGTCTGATATACAATCAGGATTGAACGGGAGAATCTCATGCCAGGCAATCTTCTCCGAACCTGCGAGGAACAGAATAACGGGTTCCGAGTCCCGTTCCGCAAATGTTATGCCGCATCCGGAAGGTCCCACCGGATTGCTGAACAGATGCTTCTTTGCGGACATCTCCTTCGCCTTACGGAACACTTCGTCTTTCAGGGCATTCACCGATATCTCCGGGTCATGTACCATGACGAGAACCAGCCGGTCGGCGACATGGGTCACAAACGAATCCTGAAGGATACCCCCCTCTGCTTTTTTCAGCATCTTTGCCGCGGTCTGGAGAATATCCGGGAAAACACGGGTCGCCCCGCAGACGCCCCCGACCGGTCGTGCGTAAACCGAGATTGTCGTATCCATCTTTACCGGGTATTTTCGATTCTGGCAATCATGCCTTTGCTTCCGACATAGACTGGCGTTCTCTGATGGACTTTTATCGGAATAATGTCAAGAGTGCAGAAATCACCGGTCGAGACAGCTCCCCCTGCCTGAACTGCGAGGAATCCAATCGGGTTAACCTCAAAGACGAGCCTGAGCTTTCCTTCCATGGATTTCCTCGTCATCGGGTAGGCATACACACCCCCGTACTCCATAATCTGATGGAAGTCTGCGACGAACGAGCCGGTGTACCGGTTCTTGCCGCCTTCTGCTTCAATCCCGGCGATATATTTGGTGTGTTTCGGGAGCCACTCGGTCCTAAGACCGCCGCTTCCATAGAGAGTGCCTTCCGGTATTTTTACGTTCTCTTTTAATAGGACATAGGTGTTGTCCGGGTTCAGGGCAAAGACGGACACCCCGTTTCCAAGCGTAATCGTCAGTGTCGTCATCGGACCATAAAGAAGATAGAACGCAGCTTGCAGATGCTTTCCTGCCTGCATGACGTCTCCTTTGTATATTCCGACAATTGTCCCGACACAGAGATTCACTTTGATAAGAGAAGAACCGTCAAGAGGATCCATCACGACAGAGTATTTTGCCGAAGGGTTCATTGTGGTAATCTCTTCCTGCTCTTCGGAAGCGACAGCACGCACTAACCCGCTTTCCCTGAGAACATCAGTGATTCTGGTATCTGCCCATGTATCCATCTGTGCCTGCTCTTCACCGGAAGAGTTCGTTGAGCCGGCATAACTCTGGTTATTAATAAAAGCAGACCGGATCGGGGCCGCCTGCCGGGAGATAAGAGTTATTATTTTTCCCAGATCCTCGGGAGCATTGGAGGCTTTGAGATATTCCTGTAATGTTGTCATCGTATCTATGATATGCGTTTTGGAGGCAAAAAAACGTATCCTGACGGTATGGATGCTGATTTCGCCTTATCGAAGAGAGGGAAGAAGAGCAGGACCGGAACTGACTGCGTATTATCCGTATTGAAGAATCGGCGCTGTCAAAATTCTATAAGAAGTGAGTCCACGGGGCATCCGGGACAAAAAAAGATGCCGCTGTTTTCCGGATTATATCCGGAGACGACAGTTACAATGTTTTACGCCTGTTTATCGGTAACGGTGACGGACCAGTCGCCGTCACAGATAATATTGAGCAGATAGTTGTCTGAGTCGGTGAGCGGCACGATAACAGTATTATGGTATTCGCCCAGGTGATAGGCAAGCGGCTGTTCAAAAGAGTTCGTTTCGTCCATGACCGGGTTGCCGTTGTAATCCATCAGGTGAACTTCTAAAGCAGTGTTGTTTGTCGCTTCGATGGCAAAGGAGATATTGCCTTTGTTAATCATGAAGAAGGGTGTGGCTGCATTCCCGGTACCCTGGAAGATTTGGGGAGGGATGCCGTCAATCTGCTGAGGAACGGCAAAGTCTGCATTCCAGTCACCGGTTGCGTTGATAATCAGGGTCGGCTTTCCATCGGTCTGCAGAGCATAGGACCATATCCAGCCTTTTGCGGTTTCTGCAGATTCTGCTGCGGCATCTGAGTAACGGCCCTGAATGGAGGTACCGGTCTCTTTGGTTTCTACAGTGACATCTGTCATTTCGGCGCTGGTCTGGGTTATTGTCAGGATATAAACCCCGGCAGGAAGTTCGGTGGCAATGCTGTCGTTTCCGGTCCCGGAAAAAAAGGTGGCGGGAGTATTATCGGTACCGATACAGCCGGCAGTGATAATCAGACCGACAAGGGCAAGACCCAGCAGAAGAGCAGGTAAAGTGAGGTTACGTCTCATAGAGATTATATCCGTTGGAATGGTATTTCAGCGTATTGAAACAATTTCTGTCTCATTATCCTGGAAATGGGTGTGAAAAATGTTTTTTTTTTTAAATGGGAAAATTTCGTTTCATGTCGGAACAGGCTGAGTGTCTGCTCCGGTATTTGGAGTGACGGCATCTCCGCCGAATTCTTCTGAGTGGGTTTCAGTATTCATGAACCAGGCAGTTACGTCCTCGCTGATTTCTTCAACCTCTTCAATTTCAATCAGATCATCTCTGAAGAAAGGACTTAACTCAGCATGTTCGGGCAGCTCCTGATGAGTGGTAAAACTGATATGCAGGAGGTGAGGATACATGCTGAACGAATTTTGCGTGACAACGCATATCTCCTCTTCCTCAACTGCCGCGACAGGAATTATCAAAAACATTGCTGCAAAAAGTAATGCAATTATTTTAGAGATGGTATTCATGATGGCTCCTAAAGTGTATCTGCCGGTTTCCCGGTGTCACTCTTATTTGATGTTTATGTAAATAACCTTTTACATTTTGTTTTGTATGATATACCTATGCTGAAATACCTGGGGTTCAGGTATCTGTCCAGAATTGCCGGCATGTTGATGTATAAATATCATACTGGGAATATATCTGTTGTATGCGTTTGGGTGATTACCCTGACAGATATTTCAAATAAAGAAGTATCTCCGGAACTGGAGGTCTGCAACTGGTCACCTGCTGCGTATAATCAGTTCCAGATAAAAAACGGCAAAATTGCCTAATACCTGGATGTTATCGAACCGCTCATGCCCAAAGACCAATGGAAAATTCTCTCGTTAATGAGGAAAAATAATGAAAGAAGTTATCAATTTTTATGCAAAAAACCAGACGGGTGCACTTGCAACCATCGACAATGGAAAGCCCCGGGTACGACCATTTCAGTATCAGTGTGAATCCGGCGGGAAACTCTATTTCTGCACGGCAAACGACAAAGATGTCTACAAACAGCTGGCAGCGAACCCGGATATTGAGTTTACCTCGACATCACCCGATTACCTTACAATGAGGGTGAGCGGTCCAGTCAAGTTCAGTAAAGACATGAAGATCAAAAAGCAGATCCTGGACGCAAATGAACTGGTACGATCCATCTACCTGACACCGGAAAACCCAAAGTTTGAGGTTTTTTATCTTGAACACGGCTCTGTGAAGGTCGCGGATCTCTCCGGGAAGCCGCCAAAATTTGTCAAATTCTAAAATCAACTTTATTTTTTATCTATGGATGTACCGGGTAAGTCAGATACGAATGTCTGATTGAAGTTGTTTAAAAAGAAAACTGAACGATCCGTCCTTTGTGTTGAGATGCGAGAGAAGGGATTCGAACCCTTGAACTCCTAGAGACAGGGTCCTAAACCCTGCGCCGTTAACCTGGCTTGGCAACCCTCGCTTTTTTTAACCTTATGATATATACATGGGATGAAAAATAACCTTTGCATTAATCTACTCGGATGTACAATTATATTCTATGGTAGTTCAGCACACATGCGGCTTTAAGCGCGAGATTTACTGCAGGGAATGCGGCACCGAACTGACCCAGAATAGCCGTGGTCAGCTCTCATGCCCGAAATGCGGCAGACGTCTTGCAATTCTCTGTCCTCACTGCGGAAAACTCTGGTAATCTCCCTGCCTGCATTAATTACTCTGCAGCCGCAAAGCGACTTTATCTTGTGAGCCAATCCTGGTATTTTTCCCGGATCAGGCTGACCTCTTCTCTTGTCAGGTCAAGCCGTCCTGTATGGGACAGGTAACGTTCCACCTCTTGTATGAGTACTTCTGCCTCGGAAAAATCATCCACTTCAAGGTATACCGGTACCTTCGTCATGGAAATAACCTCGCCGCAGAAAGGGCACAGTCTCCACTTTCCATACATATCCGTATAAGTGAACTGATGACAGTTTGGACAGCGGATAACCCGATAAGTACTCATATGTCTCTGAAAGATGATTGGTGCGGCAGGCGAAAAAGATTCCTCTCCGGCACTAAACCCTTCCTTTTATTAGCAGGCACGCATATATGGAAAGTCTATGAAAGTTCAGGTTACCGGAATCACCGGAATCCCGCTCATCAAAAAAGGCGACGACCTTGCCGCAATAATCTGCAGAAATACGACATTTGAAGACGGCGATATCATCTGTATCGCATCGACGATAGTTTCCAAAGCAAAGGGATACACCCGCGCCCTGGCAGACATTGTTCCGTCCGCGGATGCGGTCCGTATTTCAGGACTCACGAAAGAGGACCCCAGATTCATTCAGGGAATCCTTGATTCGTCTAAAGAAATCATCCAGGAGTATCCGTTTATTCTTTCCGAGGTTCCGTGCGGTCACGTAGGTGTGCGCGCAGGGGTGGATAACAGTAATATCGAAGGGGAAAATATCATCATTCTTCCAAAGGACCCGGCGAAAGAAGCCTCAGAACTCCGTTCCGGAGTCAAAAACCTTACCGGCAAAGATATCGGCGTCATTGTTACCGACACCTGCGGACGGGCATTCCGCCGCGGTCAGTGTGGAAATGCCATTGGCTGGGCAGGCATGGTTGCCATCCGTGATTTCAGAGGCGACCATGATCTCTTCGGGCTCGAACTGCATATTACCGAAGAGGCGGTCGTTGATGAAATCGCCGCATTCTCCAATTTTATCATGGGAGAAAGCAATAACGGCATCCCTGCCGTGAAGTTCTCCGGATGTGAAACCTGGAAGGGTCACGACTCGCTCTACTTTACCAAAGAAGAAGATCTCATCCGTAAGGCTATGACAAAATAAATGAACGTCATTCTCGCTATAGATTTGAAGGACGGCTATGTCGTCCACGGGAAAAGCGGAAACCGGGAAGAGTATAAACCCCTGAACTGGGGTTTGTCCCCTTCGGCGGAACCGAATTACTATATGACGGTGATGAAACCCAGATATGCCTATGTCGCTGACCTTGACAGAATCGAAATGATCGGTGACCATACGGATACGATTCTCCGGCTTGCATCCATCCCGGAGAAATTATGGGTCGACCGCGGATGCAGTATTCCCGAAGAGTATCTGTCGGGAGTAAACAACATCGTCGGTACGGAAACAGCGGATGCTCCTCTGGATGAATTTACCGGAGGCTACCTCAGTGTCGATGTAAAAGATGGGAAGGTCATCCCGTCCGGGGAGGATCCGGTTGATTTCATCCGGAACACGGACCGTTTTTCCTTCGACGGAATTATTCTCCTCAATATCTCGCTGGTCGGGACTGGAGCCGGTATCGATAAAGAATTCGTGAAATCAATCCGTTCCGCCACAAAAAAGCCGCTCATCTATGGTGGAGGCGTGAAAACAGAAGACGATCTGAAAATCCTCAGTGATGCAGGATTCGACGGCGTAATTATTTCGACCGCAGTGCATAAGGGAACCATTCCGCTCAGAATTATTCAGGAGGGAACATATTGTTAGTAACACTCGAAGGAATCGACGGGGCAGGAAAAACGACTCTGTATAAGGGTCTGCAGGGAAAACTCACAGACCTTCGGCCATTGTTTACCCGCGAACCGGGCAGCCCGTATATCGGGGACGCTGTGCGCCGTGCGATTTCCAAAAACAATGATCCGCTTGTGGAGGCAGCGCTCTTTGTGGCGGACCATGCCGTTCATCTGGCGACGGTCGTTCGTCCGGCTCTGGAAGCAGGCAAACTCATCATATCGGACAGATACACAGACAGCAGGTATGCCTACCAGCAGATATCGCTCAAAGGGTTCCATCCTGACCCGAAGTCCTGGCTTACCGCAGTCCATGAGGGGTGGACGATTGTTCCGGATCTGACGTTTCTCCTGTTGATTTCGCCTGAGGCTGCTCTTCTTCGTGTCTCCGGCAGAGGCGGGACGGAACATTTCGAACAGGTCGGGTTCCTTGAAGAAGTCCAGAAAAATTATCTTGAACGTGTGACGGAGGACCCGTCCCGGTTTGTTCTGGTCGACGCAAGCCAGAACCCGGAAACGATTCTCGATTTCGTTGAGAAGAGTATCAGGGACCGGGTTTTGCAATAATCCCCCTATTTATTTTTTAACTTCATCAAAATACTCATAGCCTTGTAAAACATAGATTACATTACATGTCGGGTTCTTTTTCAGTATATGGTATTTCCACCGGGCTTCTTGAACCCGGTGATGATATCATAGGACGGGTTATTTCATCTCTGGAAAATACTAATGCACATACTATTCTGGACAGTGATATTCTGCTCTTTGCCGAGTCTCCTCTGTCGACAATAGAGAAGCGCAATGTCAGATTAGCGGATGTCACACCCTCAATGAGGGCGGAAGAACTGGGGAAAAAATATCAGATGGATCCGCGTATTGCCCAGGTCGTGATTGGAGAAAGTGATAAGATTGTCGGCGGCATCCCGGGTTTTCTCCTTGCAGGCAGGCAGAATCTTATCCTGCCGAATGCAGGTATAGATGAATCGAATGCGCCTGAAGGCTGGGTGACACGGCTTCCGGAAAATCCTGAGGCAAGTGCCCGGCGGCTGTGTGATGATGTCCGGATACGGACCGGGAAAAATATTGCCGTAATTATTATCGATTCACGGGCGCACTGTATGCGGCTTGGGGTTTCCGGGGTCGCTATCGGATGTTCCGGTATTCTCCCGATTACCGATGAGCGGGGCAAACCCGATTTGTACGGACACCCGCTGCATGTAACCAGACGGGCAATAGCTGATTCGCTGGCTTCAACTGCCGAACTTCTGATGGGCGAATCCAATGAAGGTGTGCCGGTTGTTTTAGTGCGGGGATATCCGTATGTCCCGTGTGAAGACTGCCATATCGAAACGATCGCGCCGGAAGATGACCTTTTCATGAGCCTCGGGAAATAAATATCATCCTTTTTTCACGCAATCCATTTTTTTGTCAGGGATTGTCTTCGGATGTATATGATTCCTAAAAAGCGAAGTACATTAAAAAAAGAGAATCAAGGTCTGTTCTACGTACGCAGACACTTGGCGTTCGCCCACCGGATTCTGATTTTAAAATCATCCTCAGGTGCCGGACCTGCAGATAAAGCATCCGAATACACGGAAAATGCTTCATTGAACTGTTTCAGCTGCTCAAAGATGATCCCTTTGAAAAACAGCACAAGCGCCTTATTCTCCGGCTCTGCTGCAAGACAGGCATCATAATATCTGAGAGCATCGTAGACCAGTCCCTCCGACCGGAGATTATTTCCCCGCTCGAACAGCTCCCCGGCTGTACCAATAGGTTTCTTCCAGTTCCCGGTCTGGTAGAGTTCAGCTGCATACGAAGGAGCAAACGGGCTTCCAGCTTCTTTTGCGAACCGGATTTTCAAAAGCCAGACCTGGGACAACATCAAATCATCATACAGGAAACACCACTCCTCGGCACGATACATACAGTTTCCTGCCTCCTCGTAGTTTTTCTGCAGGGCATACACCTGCCCGCGGATGACGAGCGATGCCGCATCCGCCCCGTGAATTCTGTCAGCTCTGTTTACGGCATCCAAGGCGTCTTCCGGTTTTTCCGCATATAATAGAGCCTCTGCTTTCAGGATAAGAAGCATCGCGGTAAACGCCGCGAGCCGCTCCTTATCATTTTCCATCACATTCCACACGGGAAGAATAGATAATGCCGCATCCATACAGCGGGCACATTCTTCGAATTTACCAGCCGCTTTCAGAACCGAGGCTTTCCCGATAAAAGCAAGAGGGTCTCCAGGGTCCGCGGTGATTGCTTCATCGTATTTTTCCAGTGCTTCGGTATATTTTCCTGCAAGAGCAAGATCTTCCGCTTCTTCAATAATATCAGGCAATTTGCACTCCGTTCCGAAGAACCTTAACCCGCCCTTCCTCAACCGAAAGGGTGAATCCATTGTTATATAACCATTCGCGGGAATTTCCATGTCCGTGAATCATCAGTTCGACCAAGTCCGAAGGCTCGTCAACATCGGTCGACATGCGCATCGAATCGATGATCTCGACCGAGAATCCGAGTTCCTCGGCAATCTGGAGATGCCTTCTGAATGAAAAACCATAGAATTCCACATGGAAATCCTCCGGCTTCTTGACAAACATCACATTCGTCCCGCCGCCAAGTCCCGGCACGATCGCCATATCCGCCTTTGTGGAAACCACCCGCTGGAGACCGCCCGGCGTCACCATCGGGAGGTCAGACATGGTAATTAACGCCGGGCAGTGGAACTGGGGAAGTGCCCAGTTGATTGCCTCGTTGAGTCCCTCTTTCCGGACAGCGACCAGAGCATCCTGGCAGTCATATTTTGACGTACAGAGAAGAGTCGCACTGCATCCTGTTCTCCGGACGGCCGAGATAACATCCCCAAGCATGATTCGTGCAAATTCTTCGCGTTCCTCTTTAGATAGAACGGACGAAAGCCTGGTCTTCGGGTTGACCGGTTTGAACGGAATGAGGGCGTGGAAGTACATGTTACTACTACGTAGTGTGCGGGAATGATAGATACTTTTTTCTTTATGGATGCATCATCCGAAACACGGTGATGATATCTTTCGATGCCGCTACATCATGCACCCGGACAATATCGGCCCCGCCTTCGAGCAGACCGTATAATACGCCGAGCGAACCATACATCCGGTCCTGCGGCGGTTTATTCAGGCACTCGCCGATAAACGATTTTCGTGAGACTGCCGCAAGAAGGGGGAATCCGTAGACTTTCAGCTCCGAAAATCTGCGGCAGAGTTCCCAGTCGGCTTCACTTGAACGTTCCGCCACCCACTTCCCGATGCCCGGGTCGAGGATGAGCTGGTCGATTCCATACTGCTCTGCACGACTGATAATCTTTACCAGGGCTTCGTGTGTTGACGTAATGTTCGTCGGGTCGCCCGGAATTCTGTGCGTTGTCATTCCGATGACCGGC
>DATESH010000047.1:0-5241 GCA_035270965.1 Methanocorpusculum sp. | reverse complement strand
ATAATTTTCAGGAGAGAACATCCCTGCGATGAATAGATTTTCGCCGGCATCCACCGGTGGGATAGTATCTTTGTATCCTGTTACATACACAGGTCCCGCAAACCTGTCGATATAAAGATCAGTGTGATGAATCTCACTTGTGTCTATAGAAAAGCGTTTGCAGAAATCATTAATCATCCGGTCTTTCAGTCCGGCATCAGGTTCGTCCTTAAAGTAGGAAGCAAGATAAACCACGTGTTCACCGTACCATTCGAACGGGACAAAATTCGTGTGGGTTACCACCGCTCCGTAGGGTGCCGGGTCTCCAATGTTAGTCCAGTAGATGCCGTTTGCCGGATCGCGGGCAAGACCGAGAGTCATGCAGGCGGCTCCCTGATACATGAGATTCGGGAGTCTGATGGACGAATTTACCATTAACGAGTTTGTTACCTGCGGCGGGAGAGTTGATATTACAGCATCAAACTCTTCATTGTTAATAAGCCATTTCCCGTTATTTTGTGTAAGGGTGACGGCCGGTGTGTTCAGCCGGATCTCTGCCCCCATACTCCGGATTTTCTCACACATTGCATCAATCAGTCTGTGCCACCCGCCTTTCAGATACCCGAGCCGCTCGCCTTCTGCACCCCTGTCTGAGCGAATCGCAATCCTGCTCATCAGCCAGGCGGCAGAGACCTCATCTTTCATCGAACCGAATTTGCTTATGAGAAGCGGTGCGAAAAATGCATTATAGATATCCCCGCCGACTTTTTCAAAGAGATACTCTTTTGCTGTTATTTTGTCAAGCGGACCAAGATCGATTTTCCGTGAACTGAGAACGAAGAGTCCGAGCCTGCATTTCTGGAAGAAGGTAAGGCAGGGGTAGCGGAGAATTTCAAAAGGTGTTGTCAGCGGGTGGAGTTTTCCATCCATATAGTAACCGGTTGAGCCTTTCAGCCAGATTAAATCGGATTTAAGACCAAGAGTCTCCATCAGGTCGAAGAGGTTCCTGTCACCGGAGAAACAGTGATGATACAGGGTTTCAAGGGTATAATTATTGTATTTCAGGGAGGACATGCATCCGCCCGGTGTGTCATTTTTTTCAAAAACGACAACAGTATTATTATCTGCAAGCTGCAGTGCAGAGGACAAACCTGCCAGCCCCGAGCCAAGAATTCCTATCTTCATTGTAATATATGGTAGCTTTGTATGATAAGAAAGTTTTTGACACACGTCACCGTATACTATGGCAGTCATATATATTCGATGACTGACATATATAACTCAATTAAAGGTGTCAACATAAAATGCGAGTGTTCTTTATAGGATTTGGACAAGCAGGAGGGAAAATTGTGGACATGTTTCTTGCACAGGACAAGAAATTAGGATCCTCAAGTTTCCGGGGCATTGTCATAAACACAGCCAGGACAGATCTGATGGGTGTGAAGTACATCCCCATGGAAGATCGTCTTCTCATTGGTCAGACAATGGTCAAAGGTCACGGTGTAGGAACTGACAACGTGACCGGTGCAAAAGTAGCAGCGGATGAAATAGACACAATTATCAACGCAATTGACAAACGCGGAACCCATGATGTTGATGCATTCATTGTCTGTGCTGGTCTTGGCGGTGGAACCGGTTCAGGTGGTGCTCCGGTTCTCTGTCGCCACTTAAAGCGTATTTACCGCGAACCGGTTTATGCACTTGGTATTATCCCTGCTCCCGAAGAGGGACGTCTCTATTCTTTAAACGCAGCCCGCAGTTTGTCAACCCTGGTAAATGAGGCAGACAATGTTATTGTCTTTGATAATAGTGCCTGGAAGAATGACGGGGAGAGTGTGAAGAGTGCCTTTGACCGGCTCAATGAGGAAATTGTCCGTAGATTTGGTGTTCTTTTCCGTGCCGGAGAGGTCAGTAAGTATGGTGTCGGTGAAATGGTCGTCGATTCCAGTGAAATCATCAATACTCTGCGTGGCGGAGGTATTTCTTCGGTCGGTTACGCTATCAGTGAAGCTCTTCCAAAAGGGGGAAAGTCCTCCTCCAAAGGAGGCAGCGGATTTATCGGCGGACTTTTCGGGAAGAAAGACAAGAAGCAGGAACCTCATATTGATATTGCATCAGGTGAGGATAAATCTGCAAAAATCATTGGTCTTGTTCGTCGTGCCATGCTTGGGCGCCTGACGCTTCCTTGTGATTATTCAACAGCCGAACGTGCTCTTGTTCTGGTGGCAGGTCCGCCGTCGGAACTGGATCGAAAAGGCGTGGAAAAATCCAAGAGCTGGGTAGAGGAAAATATCGCCGGTGTTGAGGTTCGAGGCGGGGATTACCCGGTTGACAGTGGATATGTTGCGGCAGTTGTTCTGCTTGCAACGATTGGAAACGCCCCGCGTATCCGTGAACTGATGGAACTTGCAAAAGAAGCAAAAGAAGAGGTTGTGAGATCCCGTGAACGGGCAACGTCCACGATGTTTGATGAGGATGGAATTGATCCGCTGTTTGAATGAAATAAGTTTGAGTGAAATTAACATGAAAAAAATCGCGTATGTCTTACTTGCACTATTGCTTTGTGCAACATTTATTGGTACCGCATCTGCATTCACCTATACGAACGGGGCTGCAGTTGATCCGTCGGGTTCGCTGAGTCCTGAGGAAGCAGTAACCGCTTCTATGACTATCGTTCTCCCAACGGACAGCATCAGTACTTCGGGTTCGCTTAAGCTGACTACTGCTCTCCGTGATTCAACTCTTTGGACCGTTTATGTATACAAAGGTACGGTTCTTAACAATAAAACAAGTGAAGATGCGCTCATAACTACATTAACTTCCAGTAGTTTCTCATATACTATTTCCGGGTTTGTTCTGGATTATGATCAGCCGATAACCCTTTACATTGCCCTTAGCGGAGTTGTTCCAACAAGTTCTGCAGGTCAGTCAGTAACGATAATGAAAATAGATCAGGAGTCCGGATCTGCAGCTGCAAGTGGTTACTCTACTTACTCCTCTCCTGCTCAGACTGTTTATAATCCTGATGATTTTTCCGGTTTTGTGACTGCGGCAGAAACGGATATCACTACTTTGGAATCACGGATTACCACATACACAACTTACGGGATAGATGTCTCTTCCGCAGTTTCTGATATGGAATCCGCAAAAACCTCTCTTGCAGCCGCAAAATCTGCCGGAACAGCAGATATCGTTACAGCCAGTAAACAACTCGCCGCTGCAGCAACCTCTATTACTGCGGCAAACCGCGCTATGTCTCTTGCCGGTCTGAATGCTATCAAAGCAAACACAGATGCAGTTGATCTTATTGTCACCGAACTTTACGGCAAAGGCTGGGATGCCGAAGCAAAACTTCTTGCAACAACCAATCAAGGTATCAAAAATACCTATGATGTAGCAGCTTTATCCTATAATTCTGGAGGAACTCCGGATGTTGATGAAAATCTTAAGGCATCGGAACAGGCTGTAACTGACGGGAACGCCTATGTGGAACAGGCATCTGCCTCACCTTTAGCTGCAGTAGGAAACTTCCTCCCGATTATAATTATAGTTGTTGTGGTTGTGATTGTAGTTGTGGGAGCAGTCTTTATCATCAGAAAGAGAAAAGGCGGCTTTGACGAACTTGGATAATCTTATCTGATTAGTGGCGGGTCATTATCACTTTTCCGCCCCGATACCTTTTTTTGAAAATATTATATTATATTTTAGTGGAAGAGTTCATCCATATATTCTACAGATCTGCTCTCCGACTCTTTCCTGGTAAACACGGTGATTATATCCCCCGGTACAAACGTAACATTTCCTGTCGGGATAATCAGCTTACCTCCTCTTCTGATTGCTATGTAGAGCATATCCTTCACAACCGAGGCCTCTCTGACAGTCTGGTTCACGCCTTTCGCCCCTTCGCCTACTGTGACCTCAAAAATACTCCCTCCTTCGATTGAAGCAAGAAGCTGCGTATTCGGATTCTCCGACCAGAGATACAGGCTGCGTGCCACAATCTCATCCGGGTTTTCACTAATCCGGACCCCGACTTCCTTGAAGAGATCAGCATGCTCCTTCTGGTTCACGATGGAGACAAGAGTTTTCACCTCATATTTTTTTGCAAGCCAGCATGCCATCAGATTCAGGGCATCATCGCTGGTCGTTGCCACAAGAGCATCTGCCCGGTCAATGCCCGCATCTTCCAAAACGGCTTTGTCGGTTGCGTTTCCTGAGACTGCGAGGAGGTCATACTGTGAAAGAATATCTGCACATTTTCCCTCATCCTTATCAATTACCACGACACTGTGTCCGTTTTTTGACGCAATCCCGGCAAGACTTCTTCCAATGCCGCCCAGACCAACGATGATGAGATACATAGAAAATCGTATGCTGTCAGGTGGTATTATACCTATTCCCTCAAATATAGTATTCAGTAATGATATGCGGGGTTGATGAGGCGGGTAAAGGTCCGGTCCTGGGTCCGATGGTGACAGCAGGCGTTCTTGTTTCAGATCAGTCGGAGCTTTCCGCTCTCGGTATCAAAGACTCCAAACAGCTTACCCCAAAAAAACGTGAAAGGCTTTTTGAAGAAATTACCTCTTCATGGCGGACATATGCTGTCATAAAAACTCCCGCGGAAATTGACTCCCGTAAAGGGACGATGAATCTGTTCACCGCCTCGTGCCATGCAGAAGTCGTCCGTAATCTGGGTGCCGACTTCGTCTATCTTGATGCATGCGATGTAAACGCAAAGCGGTTTGGCGATACTGTTCTTCGCCTGAGCGGTTTCTCCGGAGAGATAATCTCAGAACACAAAGCCGATGCCGCGTTTCCTGTTGTCGGGGCAGCGAGTATTGTCGCGAAAGTAACCCGTGACCGCTGTATTGCAGAACTAAAAGCCGATTTTGGTGAAATCGGGAGCGGGTATACCTCGGATTCTCTCACGATTGCATTTCTGACGAATTATATCGGAGAACACGGCGAACCTCCGTCATGTGCCCGCCGGTCCTGGCAGACGGTGGACGATATTATCGGCAGATTCTCCCAGAAGAATCTTACTGACTTCTTCTAAGCAACCTCTTAATATTAAACATCCAATAAATACAGAATGGACTTCGGCTGGCTTATTCCGGTAATCATCGCGATAATGATTTATGCGTTACTTTGCTTCGCCATCAAAGCCAATAATTTCCTTCCAAACACGTTCTCCTTCATGGGTCCGTGTCTGATGATCAAGACAACCCACACGGGAATATTTGATAAACTCTCCAGATGGAA
>DATESH010000046.1:0-2608 GCA_035270965.1 Methanocorpusculum sp. | reverse complement strand
GAAGCACACATTAAATAGAATAGACCCTCAATTATTCTCTTATGACGAAGAATGTAGTTGCCCTGTTCGGAAGCAATCTCATTGGAGGAAACACCGACAAACTTCTCATGGAGGCAATCCGGGGTGTGGAGGATGCCGGATGTACCGTTCAGAGAATCAACATCGCTCATGAACATATTGCAGGATGCAGCCAGATTTTTAGTTGTATGTCTGAAAAACACTGTTCCATTAAAGACGGGTTTGACAAATTCCAGAACATGCTCATAGATGCCGACGGGTTAATTATTGCAACGCCGGTAATGACCTACGGAATCCCGGGGCAGCTGAAATCCTTTATGGACCGGTGCCAGCCCTTTTATATGGCAAAATATTACCGGAAACAATCCTTCATCACAAAAGAACATGCAAAAATCCGCAGAACACTTTTCATCTGTATCGCCGGTATGAATACCCCAGATGTATTCATTGGACCGGTACTGACAGCAAAAGCATACTGTGAAATCATCGATGCAAAATACGAGGATGAGCTGCTTCAAAACGATATGGATACTATCTTGAATATCGAAAATAAACCAGATATTATGAAAGCAGCATACGACAAGGGGAGGGCTCTTGGTGAGGCAATCACAAAAGCACGGAAATAAACCGGACATAAAAATCGAACTTTTGAAACTATCTGATCCAAAATACCGGACATTTTCAAGTAGTCTCCTTCCCGGAACAGAGAATATTATCGGCGTCAGAATCCCGGTTCTCCGGGATCTTGCAAAAGAAATTGCAAAAGGTGACTGGCAAACATATCTAAAAGAAGCGACAAACGACTCTTTCGAGGAGATTATGCTTCAGGGTCTTGTCATCGGTTATGTAAAAGGAAATCCGGATCAGGTCATCTCGGCTCTGAAGTATTTCATCCCGAAAATCGACAACTGGTCAGTCTGTGATTCGGTTGCAATAGGACTGAAAATCTCAGAAAAATATCCGGATATTTTCTGGAAGTTCGCCCTGCAGCAAATTGACTTGGACAGGGAGTTTTTCACCAGGTTCGGCGTCGTGATGCTTCTTTCCCATTATGTGGATGAGAAACACATTGATGCCGTCCTTAACATACTTGATAAAATCTCCAATGAAGGTTACTATGTCAGAATGGCGGTCGCCTGGGCAGTATCAGTATGTTACGTGAAGTTCCCGGAGATAACATATGCGTATCTTCAAAACTGCCGGCTGGATGATGACACCTTCAATAAATCAATCCGGAAAATCATCGAGTCATACCGCGTGGATGACGAAACAAAGACTATTCTCAGAAATATGAGGCGGAAGTAAGATTATACTTTCATCCGCTCGTCATATGTTCTGAGAGCACGCACCATATCCACATACCTGAATTCAGGCCATGTGGGAACACAGAAACAGACTGCCGCTTCATTACCGTTTGCAAGCCATGGAAGGAAGTTTGAAGTACGCTTATCGTTTGCCGTTCTGATAATCAGATCGACTGGCGGCATTTTTACGGAAGGATACATCCGGCTGGCAACCAGATCGGGGGTGATGGAATCCAGGGATATTTCTCCGGCACGAACTTTGGATACAATGCACTTCGTTGTATCCACAATTTCATTTCTCCCCCCGTATGCCAGTGCAAAATGTACAAAATACTTTTTATGATCTTTCGTCCTCTCTTCGATTGCCTCAATTTTATCAAGAAGCCGCTTATCAATACGGGACCTGTCACCGATTACGGTTACATTAATCTCCTTATCATAAATCCGTTTATCCACCAGCATATCTGAAAACTTTTCAATAAAGAGCTCCAATAGCTCATTAACCTCTTCCTTCGGACGCTTGAAATTTTCAATGGAAAACGCATAAAACGTTGTGTGAACAATACCAAGTTGACCCATCCAGTCAAAGACCTGAAACGTCGTTTCGGCCCCGGCACGGTGCCCGAACCCTGTGTCCTTTCCATGGGATTTTGCATATCTGCGGTTCCCATCCTGAATTATTGCCACGTGATTCGGAATGTGGGTCAACTGCCGGACAAGTCTGTGAACATACAGGTTCTCGGCAAAGGTCCGAAGATTCACTGGGGTATCACCTCAACTATCATCCCGTCGTTTGGATACCGCTCGATGATTTTCCGTTCGCCGCCATACTTTCGGGGAACTTTTCTCATCTGCTGCCAGTCAATCTCAATCGTTCCGTCTTCCATCTCTTCGTAATAACTGCCGGCACGAAGGAAGGTGATAATCATCTCAAGATCGTCTTTCGGGTCCATGGACCCATACATTACCGTGCCGTCATCGGTAATCATATCAAATGGACGGGCGGTGTTCTTCGCAATACGCTTGAGTCTTTCACGGAGCTGGACCGAATCTTTGAATGTGGATGTGCAGTAGTGAACCTTTGGATGACCGTTGATTTCTCCGGCCCATTTTGTTGAACCTTTGATCGCATTACAAAGAGGGGTCTCAGTCTCAAGTTTTCTTGCACGCATGTTCTCAGCGCAGGCATCGCCCCACTCGAGCTGGTTGACGTTGAGAAAGTCAACCATGTCAAGAAGCGGGAAGAAAAAACGGAGACCCGGAAGGGATGGAACCTCGATGCCGAC
>DATESH010000045.1:0-4849 GCA_035270965.1 Methanocorpusculum sp. | reverse complement strand
CACCGTAATCCTTGCGTTAGATAACACAACCGTATCCAGTCTTACAGATGTATCTTCCTTCCTTGCTGCTACAAAAGCAAACCAGACTATCACTATTCATGGTGAGTATGAGGGAACTCCGCATATGTATGATGTGACGCTAACCTCTATCCCGTTGAATCTTTCAGGGAGTGTTCTTGTGAGCGGGTCTGATGCAGGTTTTATCGGGGTTTCTTTCTCAGAACCCTCAGCATTAACGAATGCTCTCGATACTCTGATATATCCCAAATCCCCAGTCGGGGCCGTGAGTTCGTTCCTGACATTTGTAGTCCTTCCGTTCTCTTCGATTACTGGAACGGAAGCGCTGAGTTTCCTGATTGTAGACACACCCGATCCGGCAATCCTGGTCCCTCCCTTCATGGGATTCTGGGAAATCATCCACATCCTCTACTGGTGTGCATGGCTGAACATTTTGCTTGGTATATTTAATGCCCTGCCGCTCGGACCGTTTGACGGCGGTCAGATGCTTCGTGAAACTCTCCGGTCCTGGTTCATCCGGCGCGGAAAGGATGAAAAAACAGCATTCATCATCTGCCGGTCGATCTCCTATATCCTTGCGATGCTCATCATCATTCCTTTAGTTATGCCGTATCTCTTCTAAGAGAAGGTTAATTATTCCGCCGCCGCCCACATACTATCATGAAGAATATCGCAGTACTTGCGTCCGGTTGGGGGTCGAACTTTCAGGCGATTCTGGATGCTCTTTTAAAAGGTCGGATTGATGGAAGGGTCGTGGCTCTTTTTACTGACAATAAAGATGCCTATGCTGTAGAACGGGCCAAGGCAGCCGGGGTTCCGGTTATTATTCTGAACTACAAAGATTATTCTTCAAAAGAGGAGTACGAGAAGGAACTTCTCGCTGCCATGAAAGCGTCCGGGGCGGATTTATTTGTCTGTGCAGGTTACATGCGAATCATTGGTACAGAAATTGCCCGGGAGTTTGCCGGTAAAATGATAAACATCCATCCGGCGCTGCTTCCGGCTTTTTCAGGTCTGCACGGGCAAAGGCAGGCTGTGGAATACGGTGTGAAAATTGCCGGGTGCACTGTTCACTTTGTGGACGAAGGTCTGGACTCAGGTCCGATCATTTTACAGAGAGCCGTCCCGGTTCTGGATGACGATGATGAGGATTCCCTTTCGGAACGGATTCTGGAACAGGAACACATAGCTTTTCCCGAGGCAGTATCTTTATTCTGTGCCGACCGTCTGGAAGTTTCAGGTCGTCATGTAAAAATTCTTCCCGAGGCAAACAATCAATAGGTCTGAGACCTTATTGTATAAGGCACAATCTCTATGGCAAAAGCAGAAAAAGGCGTCTCAACAAAAAAAATCGCCCAGGAACGAATCGATATTTTGTTTGAACGTGCAAAAGAGGCACAGAACGAACCGGAATTATCTGCCCGTTACGTCTTCCTTGCCCGTGAGATGGCGATGAAACAGCGTGTTCGTCTGGCAAAATGTCACAGGCGCTCCTTCTGCTCGTCATGTCATGCGTATTTCATACCCGGGGAAAATCTTCAGGTAAGAATTCAACATGGGAAAATCATCTATACATGTGGTTCCTGCGGAGCAGTAACCCGTATACCCCTCAATAAAAAATCAGAATCAAGGTGAAAACAATCTCAGATATTACCGAATCCTATATTCAGACCCTGAAACCAACCATCTGGGTCGGTAAAAACGGCTACACCGATGATCTCATCGCAGAGGTCCGCCGCCAGCTCGACACACGCAAAGTTATCAAAATCAAATGGCTGCAGAGTTCAGATATGAACAACGAGGAGCTAACCGACCTCGCCAAAACAGTATCAGCCGATGTTCTCGCCGCGCGTGGAAGAATGGTCGTTCTTGGTGCAAAAAACCGTGGAAAAACCACCTCGACAGCTCCATCGAGGAATACTCCCCCGAAAAAACAATCTGCACGTGAAAAAGTCAAATTTTCCTATCTTGGCAGAAAATAATTTTTTTCTCCCTTCTTTTTTGTAGCGAACATATATTACCTTCTGAGTCCAATTTGTAAAGACTGTTAATGTCATCTATTACGGAATATTTCCGTAATGAAGCATGTCTCCAACATGCGGCATACAGTGAGGATTGTCAATGACTACAGTGTTTGATATTCCGGCAGACGCACTCATCACAAAGGTTGCAGACGAACTCAAAAATGAGTCCGCTATTAAAGCACCTGAATGGGCTGAGTTCGCCAAGACGGGAATACACAAGGAGATGCCACCGGAAAATCCAGACTGGTGGTATGTTCGATCCGCAGCAGTGCTGCGCAGAATTTACGTTGACGGCCCGATTGGAGTTGAGCGTATGCGCTCCGTTTATGGCGGTGTGCAGGACCGCGGTTCCAGGCCGTCCCACTTTAGAAAAGGCAGTGGAAGCATTGCCAGAAAAGTCATGCAGCAGCTCGAAGCAGCAGGCTACCTCGAAAAGGTTGCCAGCGGCAGAAATGTTTCTGCAAAAGGTCGCAAATTCCTTGACAACATCGCCTACTCCTTAAAAGGACAGGCAGTTAAGGAAGCACCCGGACTTGCAAAGTATTAAAATATCTAACTAAATCAAGGTGATTCAAAAATGGGAGACGATGAACTCGCAGAAATCCGCCGTCAGCGCATGATGCAAATGCAACAACAGCAGGCAGCGGAGCAGGATAAAATCCAGCGTCAGCAGCAACAGCAGGCACAGATGCAGTCTGTGCTTATGCAAGTCATGGAACCTGCAGCTCGCGAGCGGTTAAACACGATTCGGCTTACAAAGCCCGAGTTTGCCTCATCCGTCGAGCAGCAGATTGCATCTCTCGCCCAGTCAGGACGCCTGCAAAAGAAAATTACCGATGAACAACTCAAACAACTGTTAACTCAGATTGTCCCGCAGAAGAAGGAATTCAATATCCGCAGGGTTTGATGAAAGCAGGGGTACTCTACAGCGGCGGTAAAGACAGCAGTCTTGCCGCGGTCCTTCTATCAAGGGATTATGATGTGGAGTTATTGACCTTTGTCTTTGACGAAAACCATGCTGTGCCTTCTATCGAGGCGGCGGCAAAGGAAACCGGTTTCCTCTGGAAGAAACTGGTCTTTGCGCCAGGTTTCCTTGATGAAGTTGTGGATCTAATCGTCCACGACGGGCATCCTGCAAATGCTATCAACGAAATCCACCGACGGTCCCTCTGTGCTGCAGCGCAGGAATATGAGGTGGTCGCTGACGGAACCCGACGAGAAGATAGGGTTCCGATGCGGACACAATCCGAAGTGCAGAGTTTTGAGATGAAGTCCGGGGTGAGCTATATCCGCCCCTTACTTGGCATCGGAAAAAAAGAAATCATGCGCCTCTCGGGAAAGTTCTTTGAGATCGCCTATGGCGAAACCGGAACGATTCCGAATGGTGATTTCGAAAGTGAAATCAGAACTGAAATGACCCGCCGGGGAATAGACTTCACGTCTCTTTTCCCGAAGAATCATGAGCAGTCTCTGGTAATGAAAAGAAAAATGGTGACTGAACCATGAGCAAACTTACCAAAAGCCGTAAGATTCGTCTTGCAAAGGCAACCCAGCAGAATCGTCGTGTTCCCGCATGGGTCATGATCAAAACCAAGCGTCATGTTGTGTCTCATCCAAAGAGACGGAACTGGAGACGCAGCACTCTGAAGGTGTAAAAAAATGGTAGAAGTACAAAAAGAACAGGTCTACGTGATTCCACTCCGTGATGTAAAGCGTGTTCCATGCTACAAGCGTGCTAACGCAGCTATCAAAGACATCCGTGGATACCTGGAACATCACATGAAGAGTGATGACGTTAAACTCGATAGAAACATTAACGAGTTAGTCTGGGCACGCGGATCCCAGAAACCGCCAAGACGTATTCGTATTCGGGCAATGAAGTTCGAAGACGGTCAGGTCCAGGCAGAGCTTGCTGAGGAATAAATGGACCAGACCCTGTCATTGAATGGTGACCCGAACATCGGCGTATTTGCCCGTGTCTTTGAAGATCTCGCATTTGTCCCAGTTGAAGCTCCAAAAGAGTTCAAGGACAAAATAGCGGAGGCTATGGATGTTGAGGTTATTGAAACCTTTATCCAGGGCTCTTCTGTCATTGGTCTTCTCTTAACAGGCAATTCCCGCGGATTTGTCGTTTCCGGTCTCATTCAGGATTCAGAACTCAATCTCCTGCAGGAGTATGGCGATGTCTTACTTCTCGGAGAAGAGATGAATGCGGCAGGGAACGTAATTCTGACCAATGATTCGCTTGCCGTCGTGCATCCTGACATGTCGTTAAAGATGCGTGAGCTGGTGGCGGATTTCCTGAAAGTCAAGATTATCCCGATGTCCTTTGCCGGAGTCGGAACGGTCGGCATGTCGTGCGCCTGTACAAATACTGGTGTTCTTCTGCCGGCAAGAAGCAGTCCAGAAGAAATCGAGAAGCTTGAAAGCATTATCGCAAATCCCGATATTGCAATCGGAACCGGCTCGGTTAACATGGGTTCCAATCTTATTGGAACCGGTCTTCTGATTAACAGCAAAGGATATCTGGCAGGTAACGCTACCACGGGCTATGAACTTGGTAGAATTGAAGATGTATTTGGATTCCTGTGAGGTGAAATAAATGCCGAAATTCGAAGTAAAGGGCACGTTCAAAAATGATGGACAGATGAAGCCCTTCACAAAAACAGTCGTTGCACCTTCCGAGAAGCTTGCAGGAGAGTTTACTCTTGCATCTATCGGAAGCAGGCACAGACTTGAACGCAAGTATATTACCATTGACTCTGCAAAGGCTATCAATGGCGAGTAATACTGACCAACACGCAGCC
>DATESH010000044.1:0-3088 GCA_035270965.1 Methanocorpusculum sp. | reverse complement strand
TACTATACCTGCTATAAACCGCTTCAGTTAATTTTCCGCATAATCTTCGGGAAAAAAATATATGCCATCCACGGACATCGTGAACTACCTCACTCACCAATAGGTATTTTGCTCATCTCAGTTCTCCTCACCTTCTATATCTGGCTGATCTGTTTCGCGCTTTCATTTGTTCCATACCTGGGTTTCCTCTATAACAATTACCTCATCTATCTATTCGGTGCTGCCTTCCTGCTTGGCTGTTTCCTTCACTTAATTGAAGACACCTGTGACAATTCAGGAATCCATTACTTCTATCCTTTCAGTTTCAGCCGGCTCAGAGGAACAATCAAAGGTGACGGCACAGACATAAACCCAACGGTCTACGCAGTAATTCTTCTCTTTGCAGCGGTCAGTATCTTCTCTCTCACAATACTCGGGTTTATTCCGGCACAATTTGCTTATCTTCTTTCACTTCTGGTCCCCATTGTACTCTGGATGATCTTCCTTCGGGCATCGGGTGTACCCGCGAAGAAAGCGATTCGAGAATAACCTTCTAATCCCAGAGGAACAAATACATAGTCATGTATAAACTCGTCTGTGTACACTGCGGCGCCGAGTATCCTCCGGATGCAATTGTGTACAATTGTGAGAAATGCGGTCACTTGCTGGCCGTTAAATATGATCTTGACGAGATCACTATCACCCACGAAGAACTCCTGAAGCGCCCAATTAAACTCTGGAGATATAAGGAGTTTCTGCCGGTCAAAATCGAACCTGTCACCCTTCAGGAGGGTGGAACTCCCCTCTATCATCTGGAGAGACTCGGTGAAGAACTTGGGCTTAAAAACCTTTATGCAAAGCATGAGGGAATGAATCCAACTGGTTCCTTTAAGGATCGCGGTATGACCCTGGGTGTTTCCATGGCAAAACAGCTCGGTAAAAATGTCGTTGCCTGCGCTTCTACCGGAAATACCTCGGCTTCAATGTCAGCTTATGCTGCAAAAGCCAATATGCCGGCTATTGTCTTACTTCCTGCGGGTCATGTTGCTCTTGGAAAAGTTGCCCAGGCTCTTATGCATGGTGCGAAAGTCATCTCGATTCGTGGAAACTTTGACCGCGCTCTTGAGATGGTTCACGAACTCTGCATCACTCATGGGATTTACCTGCTGAACTCTATCAACCCTTACCGTTTAGAGGGTCAGAAGACCATCGGGTTTGAAGTAGTCGATCAGCTCGGCTGTGTTCCGGACAGATTAGTTCTGCCGGTTGGCAATGCAGGCAACATCTCTGCCGTTTACAAAGGTCTTTGCGAATGGCGTGATGTGGGCTACATTGATACTCTGCCGAGAATGACTGCAATCCAGGCAGCCGGTGCATGTCCGATTGTTTCTGCAATCAAGGGGCATCTCTCTGAAATCGTTGTTGAGCCGAATCCAGAAACGATTGCCTCGGCAATTCGTATCGGTGCCCCGGTTAATGCGGAAAAAGCTCTCCGTGCTATTCGGGAGACTGGCGGAACAGCCGAGTCTGTAACCGATGCAGAGATTCTTGCTATGCAGCGTGATCTTGCCAGATACGAAGGTATCGGTGTGGAGCCGGCATCAGCAGCTTCTGTTGCAGGCATCCGTAAGATGGCAGAAATGGGACTTCTCGACCGTGATGAGAAGATTGTCTGTGTTGTCACAGGTCATCTGTTAAAAGATCCGGAAACCGTAATTAAACAATGCACCCCCCCAATCGAGATAGACCCAACCATCGAAGCACTGCTTGCTGTATTGTAAGCATCCTTGTGATTCTGTTTGCTCTGTTTGTAGCCCCTGCGGCTGCAAATTCTGCAACCTATTTTATATCTGAAGACGGGACCGTTTTGTATGCGAATGCCACTCTGATTAACCAGAGCGAGTTTCTGCTCGTGGAACCTGGCTTTTTGGGTGAGGATGTCGCTCAGACGGTAGATAATCTGACGATTCAAAACGAAACCGGTGTCATTGAGTATGAACAGGATGGAATGACCGTTTCTTTTCCAAAAGGGAACTACACGCTGAACTATTCGGTGACTATAAAGAGTAATCAGGTCTACACAAAGTATTCCGAATCATACAATGTAACCATCTATCTGCCGGAGAAGTTCCATACCGGGCATCTGATTCTCGGGACGGTTGGAAGCGGCGGTGTTACTTCCCCGTCTGATAATTCATCCTACGGGTCGATGGTAACTTTTGAGGATACACAAGCTGCTTCACTCACATTTTACGATGAAATCCGCGAGCCTTTGCTTTATATTTTCCTTGGAGTGTGGGCTGTCGTGTTCCTCATTGCCGGGGCACATTATCTCCGGTTGAAGAGAAAGTCGAGGAAGGATCTCTAAATAGAAGAGAATTCCTCAGCCTTTTTTAGTGTACTTCGTATTTCGTGCCTGGTATTATCTGCGTGTTCAGTAGGCTGAATAATCACGTATGCCGGCTGTTTTGCCGTAACGAAACTGAATACATTAAAAAAGAATGTTGATAAAAATAATCAGATATCGATTTTACTCAATATCAACGCCGTATTTTTCGGCATTTTCATCAGCGATTGCCTGAATCTTTGCAATCTCAACATCATTTCGTACTGGTTTGAACAGGTGACGGAACCGTTTCTGGGCCATCAGGTAGTCATCGACCGGAACTCTCTTGACTTTCTTTACTGTGGTGAGTTTCCCGTCAGTTATTTCATAATTGACCCAGAGTCCGCACTCAACAGCCATTCTTCCGATTTCCATTGTCTTTGCGCCGTCGTATCCCCATCCGGTGCAGCATGGTGTGTGGACCTGAATGTAACAGGGACCCTTTGTTTTCATTGCCGTTTCGACCTTTTTCATAAGATCCATCGGATAAGCCATAGTTGCTGTTGCAACGTAGGGTGAACCATGGGCAACAATGATCTGCGGGAAATCTTTCTTTGGCAGTTTGTTTCCCGTCGAGCAGACTCCTGCGGGTGAGGTGGTCGTGTCTGCATCATACGGGGTTGAGCCTGACCGCTGGATACCGGTGTTCATGTATGCCTCGTTATCGTAACAGACATAGGTGAAATCATGTCCGCGTTCGAATGCTCCTGAAATACACTGCGT
>DATESH010000043.1:0-5294 GCA_035270965.1 Methanocorpusculum sp. | reverse complement strand
ATGAAAAAAGATACTGAAGTCAATATGATGCACGGAGCCGGAGGCGAGGTCATGGGAGAACTTCTCCAGACGCTTACGGCCTTCAAGAACAATAATGCCGGCGGAATCGGTCTTGAGTCGCTCGATGACGGGTCAACTTTCACCGTCGGTGGAAAAACAATTGTTCTTACCACTGATTCGCACGTGGTAAAACCGATATTTTTCCCTGGTGGGGACATTGGAAGAGTCGCTGTTTCCGGCACGGTAAATGATTTATCAGTAATGGGGGCCCGCCCTATCGCTCTCACCAGCGCTATGGTTATCGAGGAAGGATTCCCAATCGCAGACCTCGCAAGAATCGTTGCATCCATGGACAAAGCCTTAGGCGAAGTCGGGGCTTCGGTCATTACCGGCGATACGAAAGTGGTAGAGAAGGGAAGTATGGACGGCATTGCAATAAATACCGCAGGAGTCGGCGTAATCGAGGGTGACGGATTCCTTATCCGTGACAACGGTTTGACTGTGGGTGACAAAATAATCGTTTCCGGCACGCTCGGCGATCACGGACTGACTATTGTATCCTTCCGTGAAGGCTTCGATCTCGGGGATCAGCTGAAGTCGGATGTCGCCCCGCTTTGGAAGATGATCGAAGGCGCGATGAAAGCTTCAGGGAAAGGAAATATACATGCAATGAAGGACCCGACCCGGGGAGGATTTGCAGCCTGCATGAATGAAATGGCACGGAAAGCTCATGTCAAGGTTGTCGTAGAGGAGGAACAGGTTCCGATTCGGGAAAGCGTTGCTTCCGCTGGAGAACTACTTGGAATCGACCCTCTTCAGGTCGCAAATGAAGGAAAGTGCGTGATGGGTGTCGCTCCCGAGGTCGCAGACAAAGTCCTTGCCGCACTGAAGGCACACCCTTACGGGAAAGATGCCGCGATTATCGGCGAGGTCGTGGAAGGTTCCGGAGTTGTGATGCGGACCAGAATCGGCAGCGAACGGTTTATTGAGCCGCCACTCGGAGACCCGGTTCCCCGGGTTTGCTGAAAATGGCAGATCTGATTCTTTCAAACTCACGACTGCCCAATGGAAGAATCGCAGATATCTCTATTGAAAACGGCGTAATCACCCATATTGGCAGTTCCAGCTCCGGCGAAAAAATCGATTGCAAAAACCGGCTATGTATGCCGGCGGCGACTGATATGCATGTCCACATACGGGATGGATCCCAGTCTGCTAAAGAGGACTGGACAACCGGAACCCGGGCGGCAGTTGCGGGTGGAGTCGCTACAATTGTTGATCAGCCGAATACCATCCCCCCGATGGACTCGGTGAAAAATTTCACCGAAAGGCTTGCTCTTGCGAAAGAACATTCTTTCTGTCATTTTGGGATTAATGGATCCGTAACGGAAGGTGCGGATTTTACCGGGCTGATCGATGCAGGCGTTCTTGCATTCGGAGAGATGTTTGCCGCTCCTTCAAGTTACGGAACGGCTCTCACCGAAGATGTCCTCAAAAAATCCCTGAAAGTGCTTGCAGAACACGGCATGCTGGTGACTGTGCACGCAGAAGAGGTCGCCCGGGGAGAGGTTGACTCTCTTGCAGAACACTCCGTGTCCCGTTCAATTTCCGGCGAAGCGAAGACCATTCGCTTTGTACAGAGCCTCGCACCGGCAGGAGCAAAGCTTCATTTCTGCCACGTGAGCGGTGTTGAGTCGATGAGTGCAGTCACCGGCACGTTTGAAGTTGCCCCCCATCATCTGTTTTTATCTTATGAGGAGACTGGGCCTGAAGACACATTTTGGAAAATGAATCCCCCGCTCCGCTCGAAAAAGGCGCGTCTCTCCCTATGGGAAAACTTCTGCAGAATACCGGTTGTCGCATCCGATCATGCTCCCCATACAATAGAGGAAAAATCTCAGCCGTTTTCTGCTGCACCATCCGGTGTGCCTGGAGTGGAAACGATGCTGCCTCTTCTGATGAATGCGGTGTTTGAAAAGAAAATTACACTTGGGGATGTAATTGCAAAAACAGTAACAAACCCCTGCAGAATCCTCGGACTCCCTGTTTCTTCGATTTCGGTCGGGAGCCGGGCTGACCTTGTAGTTTATGCGGATTCTCCGGTGAAAATATCCGGTGAATCTCTACACAGCAAATGCGGCTGGACACCCTATGAAGGAATGCCCGGACTCTTTCCCATAACGACGCTGGTAAACGGGATTTTGGCATGGCATGAGGGTGAGTTCACTTATGGTGGGGGACAGGTGCGGACCGGCGGTCAAAAACACCCCTCCACAACAGATAAAACACCAGAAGACAAATAGAATATCCGTGCCAAAAATATCAGACATGTTTTAGGCCCCCGTACAATCAATACGCGATCGCGTGAAATGAGTTTCGGGACAACATAACATGCCACAGGCACCTCCTGCCTGGTCAAAGAACCGCGAGGACATGCAACAGCATCCTGTGAACGGGCTCGGTTAATGGCAGGGGACAAACCTTCTTTTGAGCTATGACGCAACTTCCGGCTAACAATCGTGATGACGGACAGGCATCCGTTATCGGGGAGATACTCCTTGTCGCATTCACCGTGTTACTATGTGCTATTATTCTGGCACTATCCCCGGGATATTTAACCGCGCTGGGAGATGAATCCTTTCTGCCTCCGCCGGAAATCATCACCATCGTCTCCGTTGATCATTATAATGAGGGTGTAAAGACCTTTGCCGGCAAAGTAACGCTGAGAAATATCGGGTCAAAATATCTCAAAAATATAGATTACTATGCTGAAGTTTATATTAACGATGTTAAACAGCATGTGATTATTGGGACTTTGAAGGCAAACGAGTTCATTCCTACAGAACATTACGGCATAAAGACCATCTCCGGCAGTGGTCCGTCGGGATCCTACTGGGAACCGGGATACCTGGGTGTCTTTGATTTACTGGATAAAATGGTCCAGCCCGGATGTCTGCTTCGGATCGACATCATGAATAAGGCGGACGGAACAGTATTTTCCCGATCTGAAATCCTGGTTATCTAACTATTTTCTCCAAGTGTCTTAAGTAGTACCAGGAGAAATATATCCGGTACCTATGGATTCTCTTTACATTCATTCATACATCCATGGAGGCTTTATCACATGTATTCTATTGACACTATCAAGTATCTTATTCACGTCCATATTGAAGCAGAGGGGGTGGTTGAAAAAACCGATGTAATCGGAGCCGTTTTCGGTCAGACCGAAGGGCTCCTTGGTGAGGATATGGATTTGCGCGACCTTCAGCGGAATGGAAGGGTCGGCAGAATCGATGTCCAGATCTCAAGCAAATTCGGCAAAACAACTGGCGAATGTTACATCGCATCATCCCTCGATCGGGCGGAAACAGCAATATTAGCTGCGGCTCTTGAAACAATTGACCGGGTAGGTCCGTGTATCGCAGTTGTTCAGGTACAGAATATCGAGGACCTGCGGGCAATCAAACGCCGGCAGATTGTCGAGCGGGCGAAGGAACTCCTCCTCGAATCCTTTGACGAAGTAGGGATATCCACCTATGATATTCTTGCGGAGGTTCGGGAGGCTAGCCGGGTCGAAAAAATTACTACTATTGGAGAGGAACGACTACCGGCTGGACCAAACGTACTTGATTCCGATGCAATTATTATTGTTGAGGGCAGGGCGGATGTACTGAACCTTTTGAAGTGCGGTATCAAAAATACCGTGGCGGTCGAAGGAACAAAGGTTCCAAAGAGTGTGTCCGAACTCAGCTTTAAGAAAAATACCACGGTTTTCTTAGATGGTGACCGTGGTGGGGACCTGATTTTACGCGAGCTTCTTCAGGTTGCTGACATAGATTTCGTAGCCTTCTCTCCACGCAGAAGAAGCGTGGAAGATATGAGCCGGAAAGAAATCGTGAAAGCTCTCAGAAACAAGGTCCCGGTAGATGTCCTGAAAGCTCATCTTGAAAAAGAGGAGTCCATTTCCGATCTGGTATTCGAAATCGAGGCAGGTCCCCGGGAAGAGCATCCCGCACCTATATCCGCATCGGTTGAAAAAGGTGTTCCGGCAGAACCGGAACAACCAAAACCCGAAACCGTTATCTCAAAAATTCCCGTGGTTAAACCGGCAATAAAATCCCCGCAGCGCGCCACGGCAAAAAAAGAGGTGTTTTTACCTGAACCGGAGGCAGTAATCCTGCCTGAAACCTCAAAGATTCCTGAGACTACAGAACCAGAATCTGTATCCGTGAAAAAACAATCAGGTTCAGCCTCAATTACTGATCATATCGAGGTGATGAAACATACCGGACGCGCAAGAGTCCTTGCTGATAACCTGGTTATCATTGGTGATTACTCACTTCCTGAATTAGCAGGGGTTATTCCAAAACTGAATGATGATGCGAGAGGAATCATTGTTGATTCATCAGTAAACCAGAAGATAATCGACCAGGTCTTTGCAAGAGGGCTGAAGTTTATTGCGGCTGGAAAGTTTGAGGGAGTTATCCGGAGACCTATTGGTCTTAGAATGATTCCCTTCTAATTTTTACAGACGCTGTTTGTCTGCGCAGAACTTTCCGATGACATCCATATAATTTTCAGGACAGTTCATTACGTCGAGTGTATCGCATGTTCCGACCATGTCGTAAAGATGTCTTCCTTCAGCAAGACCGAGTTCCGGCAGTGGTAGTGGTAAAAGGACATGCATTGGAATCTTTTTTCCGTAATACGGATTTTGAACCCATCCCTCTTTTTTCATATAGAAGTAGGCTGCCCCATGCATTGCATTGATCTCCCCGTATTCACTTTCGAAATCCGTAGAGACGAGGTTTGCCATAATCAGATCCTCCCGATCCGGGTTAATGGTCACATGACCGTATCCGGGCGGGATAAGGACGGTATCTCCGGTATGCGCCGGCAAAAGTATGACGTCGGTGTGGTCGCGTTTCTGCAGAAGATAATAGGCAGATCCCGATAGGACTTCGTAAACTTCCGGGTAAGGAATCCCTGCTGCGTTCGGGGGATGGTAATGCCCTTTGGTTTTTGTATATTCGCCGTTGATGATTGCGGGTGGGATTATCGTTATATCGTATCTGAGATGGTGGCGTTCAAGCCAGGTATGATCTCCGTGGGTCTGGTAGAGATCCCGGTACATATAGTAGAGCGGAGTCTTTGGGTCACGGTTAGACGGGCGGACGGCAAACACGTTTTCCATATCCCCTGCGGTCCGGACGGATGGATTCGGCAGGGAACCAGACCAGAATTTTTTCATAGCATATTTTTGGGTGTTATGCTATAAGGATATGATTGTCTGG
>DATESH010000042.1:0-2979 GCA_035270965.1 Methanocorpusculum sp. | reverse complement strand
CGGATAGATTCTTCGGTCGGTATTTTTCAATCCAGATTTCGGGGGACGCTTCCATGATGGAAGAATGTTGGATGTGGAAACCAATTAATTGTTTGACCCGGTGGTTTCCTGTTGGAGCATTTGATTCCACTTTTTTCGTGTGCCTGATTTTCAGATGGAAAATCTTTGATGCTTAAAATCAAAAAAAAATGTTATTCCGCTTCTTCGGCTTTGATTTTTCGGACTTCGTCCAGAATTTTCCCAAGAATGACTTCATCAGACGGCATGTCCGAGTAAAACGCCTTTTTCACATGAATAGGGACACCGTCAAGACGGTATGCTGTTCCTTCCGCATCAATCCCTACTGCAGCGACAGGAATATGAAGTTTTGCTATTGCGGTCGAAAGGGAGATGAATGGGTCGATGACAACCGTGTTTATTGATGCAAGATACTTCACTGTTTCATGCGGGAAATGGGCTCCGAGATCTGTTCCAATAATCATGACCGCATCGGCCTCTTTTTTCATGAGAATATCCACTCCGCTTGTCTCTCCCGGATTGTAATAAACAATTCCTCTCGAGTAATCCACGGCATATGGATAACCGGCAATCATCGAGAACATCTGGTTTGCTCCATCCACATTCCAGTGACCGCGAAGAGGGGTAAGGGTATATTTTGTGTAACGGTTCAGTTCGTCCACGAGTTCGATTCCCGCGCGGACGTTTTTGTATTTTCCCCGAGACTGGGTCAGACCGATTCCGGTGAAGAACGATCCGAATTTTGCGGAAAGCAAAATATCTGCCACTTTGAAGATCACGTTTCGTTCAATACCGGCAACATTGTCCGGAATGACATCCCTTTTACCACGGACAACTGCCCGGAGAGCATTGAATAGAGCGAAGTCCCCTCCGGGTTTCACCTGCAGAAAAATGTCCGCAATCTTTGCTGTTTCGGTCTCCCGTATGTCTACAACGATTACTGTGCGGTCTTCTCTCCCGTGTTTACGGAATGCACCGGTTGAGTAGGTTGAATACCGGGAAAGATGGCGCGGGTGTGCTGCGATAGGGTTACATCCCCAGTAGACGATAACGTCTGCGCGGTTTTTAATCTGACCCAGAGTACAGCCAGGATGACCTACTTCCTGGACTGCCATAATTGTTGGTCCGTGACATTCCGAAGAGCAGTTATCCATGACGGCGCCGGTTTCTTCGGCGAGTTCGAGTCCTACATGCATTGCTTCGGTCGAGGTGCCTGCCCATCCGTAAAACAGAGGGCGTTTTGCATGGACAAACATCTGCGCGGTTTTTTTGATTGCCGCATCATAATTCGTCTCACGCCAAACATCCCCGTCCCGTTCAATTGGAGTAATCATTCGCCCGTTCGAGCAGAATTTTCCTGACGACAGAGTACAGCCATTCACTACCTCTGTTACTACACCGTCTTTTATATGAAGTTCAATGTCATCGCAAAGACAACCGCAGAGTGGGCACGCGGCATTTTTAACAATCTTCTCACCTTTCTCCACGCCGGGCAGAACAACTCCGGCAGGAACTTCATATCTGAGACCTCCGAGATCTTCCATCAGGTCCCATGCGGATTTTAAAGGGAGGTCGGTTGGTTCCACATCGACAGTCATACCTTTGAAATCCGGCGCTCCGGTTGAATGGGTTTTACCCATGCAGAATCGAATTTGCGTAAGGACCGCACGGGAGGAAAACCACGCCCTCGGGGGTTTCGGGCGATTCACGCACGGAAAAGACTGTCTTTCCTGTAGAACTTGTAATAAGCGCGTGCTCACCCTCCTCAACCCCGGCATTCATAGCATCCATTGGATTTAAAAAACAGTATGACGTTTCGATTGAATATTTCGTCCCTTCTTTGTAATACAACTGGGCACCCTGTTCCGGCGTCCTTCCACTGCTCATCATTAGTTTCATGTCTGCACTTCACCTCTTCCCGGATGTATTGTATGTTTCCGGTACAAAGTAATAAATCCATCTTAAACAAGACAGTATATAGAAATGCGAATTATCAATATCATAGGTCATTCAAATTCAGGAAAAACTACTATAATCACGAAACTGGTTCCTCTTCTCGCAAAAGTGGGAACAGTGGGCACAATAAAACATATGGGACATCATATCTGGGAGTTACCGCCTGGAAAAGACACGACTGTCCATTTCGAGGCAGGCGCTGCCTGCGGTGCCGGCATCGATGTGGAAAAGACCATGCTCACCCTCCGGGGAACGGATGTCTACACGGTTCTTGATTTTTATGCATGGATGGGCTATGATTATGCTGTCGTCGAGGGATTCAAGGAAGAAAGCTTTTCCTGCGCTGTCCTTGGCGACCTTGAAGCAGAAAATGTTATCCTGACCAATCCCACTCTTGAAGAACTCTTTGCGGCACGCAATCTGTTTGATGAATATGTGCCGAAACGCGGGTGAAAATGTCCCGAAAAAGACAGTCATCCGCTTCGCCGGAAACATCCCTTCACAGACAGGGGTATAACTTCATAGCCGAAGGCTCATCCGCATCAGTCAAGCCGTGTCTGTGGTGCAAACGGTCTCTACGGGGTGGTGAGTCCTGTTATAAACACCAGTTTTATGGAATAGAGTCATGGAAATGCGTCCAGATGACCCCGACTCTCAGATGTAATCAACGGTGTCTTTTCTGCTGGCGCTCCATGGAACACGAGATTGTATCAGAGACTGAACTTTCTCCGGAGGAAATTGTTGCCGCACTTCCGAAAATGCAGAGGAAAGGGTTGTCGGGAGACAAACCCTACACTGACCCTGAGCGGTGGGAGGAGGCAGTGGATCATCCGAATCAGTATGCGCTCTCTCTTTCGGGTGAGCCTACTCTGTATGCAAAATTACCCGAACTGATTTCCCTCCTTCGTGAAACAGAGGAGAACAGTGTCTTTGTCGTTTCAAACGGCACGAATCCATCCATGATAGAAAGAATCCGTCCGACTCAGCTCTATCTCTCGGTAGAGG
>DATESH010000041.1:0-4331 GCA_035270965.1 Methanocorpusculum sp. | reverse complement strand
AGCATACATACTAGAACTCAATATACGGGGTTATTCATAAATGAGATTCCCAGAAGCAGAGGCTAGACTTCTTAATGTTAACGTTTGCATGAAATGCAACGCACGTAACGCTGTTCGCGCAACGAATTGCCGCAAATGCGGTTCTTCGTCACTTCGCCCGAAGAATAAAGAACGCAAAGCATAAGCTTTCACAAATAAAGTGATGCGGAACTTTCCGTATCATTTTTTACTGAAAGGTAATGCAATTTAAAAAGGAGCATTCCAACATGAAAAAATTAGATTTGACCATGTGGATTGGCTCCATTTGCGTTTTTATCGCTGTTTTCGTTTGTATTGTCTGTAACATGGCGGTCACAAACACTATTGGATGGCTTGTATATCCGGTCTGTTCACTGCTTTTTGCCTGGCTGGTCTTTATGCCCCTTCTTTACTACAAAAAGAAAGGAATAAAATTATCCTTCGGCATCATTACGGCATTGATCCTCCCATTCCTTCTGATAATTGAACAGATGGGGGGCGGGCAGGGATGGTTCATACCGCTTGGTTTCCCGATTGCAGTATCGGGAATTATTTTCATGTGGGCAGTCTTCCTGCTGATAAAAAAAGAGGATTTCCTGATTACTCTTTCGAGAATCATTTTCCTCTCAGGCATACTCTGCCTTGTGATTGATCTGATTATCAAACACGCTCTTGGAGGCGGTGGATTCCCATGGGGTTCCCTTGTTGCGGCAATCACGACCCTGGTGGCAATCCTGATTCTGGTTATCAGCGTTATCCTGAAAAAGAGAGGACTAAAACTATCCTTTGGCATCATCACGACATTGACTCTCCCATTCCTTCTGATAATTGAACAGATGGGGGGCGGGCAGGGATGGTTCATACCACTCGGTTTCCCAATTGCAGTATCGGGAATTATTTTTATGTGGGCACTCTTCCTGCTGATAAAAAGATGGAATTTCCGGATTACTTTTCCGAGAATCATCTTTCTCTCCGGCATGCTTTGTCTTGTCATTGATCTGATTATCAAAAACGCTCTTGGAAGTGCTGGATTCCCCTGGGGTTCCCTTGTTGCGGCAATCACGACCCTGACGGCAATCCTGCTTCTGGTTATCGACGCTATCCTGAAAAAAAGGGATAAATCAGACTGAGTAGTACGTAACGCGCTTACCCTTTTCGCGGTATTCGCCTGCATACGTATCAAGATTTCTTTTATATCCGATTCTATCCGCAAACCCGAGCTTTTTCAGTTCATCGCGAACCCGCATGACTTCCGATTCATCCGACCAGTCAGCGGTGAAAACATAGATGACCTTTCGGTCATCATGTGCATCCTCGTTTTCCTTTGCAGTACTGACCTTTGCACCGATACCGAGCCGGCCTTCGACCGTGGCATCACGAATCTTCTGCCAGGAAGCATCGACCTCTTCCGGATCCACGAAAATCAGCCACTTGCCTGCCTCATCTGCACCGGTTGCCCCGGAGAAAATGCCGGGTTTATCCTGCTGAATCCAGTATGATTTCGTCGTCTTCGATGGGACGATTCCTTCTCCCAGATGATAGAGCCCCGCAATATTCTGCGCGGTCCCGTTACGTAACAATAGTTCTGCAAGGGGGGGATACTCAGATACAAACTGCTGCAGAAGATCCACACAAAATGCATCTATGTCATGCCCGGATTCCACCTCAAGGTATAGGGACGAACCACCCTTTTCCAGATGCTTTTCTATGAAGATCGTAAACATTCCAAAAGCCAGGTCGGTCAACTCATCATCAGAGAACTCCTCATCGGTATTTTCGAAATTATCTTCAGTCATGAATGATTATTGTATCGCTCAGGTAGTTTATATTTCGGATTGTGATGCCCATGAAAGGAAACCTATTATCCCCATATTTTCTATATTTATGAACAATGATTTGGAAACGTGACTGGGGGCTTATAGGTCGTCAGGTAGTGGCCTGGATGATCATACTGCTTCTGTATGTGATTATACTGACAGTTGTCCTTGTATTCCTGAAGGGAACGCTGATGTACTTCCTTATCGGATTAGTTTTCGTAATGGCATTTGTACAGTATTTCTTCTCGGACAAGCTCGTCCAGAGAAGTATGAAGGTTATGCTGGTCGATGAGGATGAGGAGCCGCAGCTCTATGCAATGGTCCGCCGGCTTGCCACCGAAGCAAATCTTCCAATGCCAAAAGTTGGGATTATTCAGCATAGAGCAATGGCAAATATCCCAAATGCTTTTGCAACCGGCAGAAACCCGAGAAACGCCGTTGTCGCGGTAACACCAAAGATCCGATCGGTCCTTACCGATGACGAACTGGAGGCCGTGCTTGCCCATGAAATCTCGCATGTGAAGAATCGGGATATGCTCACGATGACGATTGGCAGTTTTGCGGTTATGCTTGCGACGATAATTCTGCAGAATCAGTTTATGCTGGCAATCTTCGGAGGAGACAGGAATAGTGATAATGGCGGAGGAATTGTTATTTTCATTCTCGCGATGGTTGTAACGTTTATTGTGTACATTGTTGGAACAATTGTCACGATGGCAATTTCCCGATACCGGGAATTTTCCGCAGACCGCGGGAGTGCCTACCTCACGAGAGACCCTGACGCATTGATACGCGCTCTTAAGAAAATCAGTAGTGGTGTGGATGCTGCATCACCGGATGCAAAACAGGCTGTATCAGGGACAAACTCGTTTTTCATCATCCCGGCAATCTCAGGCAAGTCCGTAATGGAGTTATTTTCCACCCACCCGCCACTCGAAAAGCGGATTGCCAATCTTGAAAAAGTCCGTGCAGAAATCCGCGGATACTAAATACAAATAATTTTTCGACAGATTTAATAAGGTCAAATAGAAACATAAGAGACGCAAGACACGCACTGATGGTCTAGAGGTATGACTTTGGCCTTCCAAGCCAATAGCCCGGGTTCGATTCCCGGTCGGTGCACTTTTTCCCTTTTTAGACGGATTCGTGGTCTAGTGGTATGACGTCGCATTCACACTGCGGAGGTCAGGAGTTCGAATCTCCTCGGATCCACTGTTTTACATATTATTCACCTGTTTTTCCGCAATATACTATTCAGATAACATATGGGAATACAGCTAAATACTAATATGCCGTTAAAAAAGTATGTCTGAATTGAAATATCTATCTGAGGATATAGATCCTGAGACAAAAGAAAATATTGCCCGTGCATTGTGGATGCGCGAATATGTCCCAAAAAATATTCCGGCAGATGTCCTCAGCAAACTGAGAAACAGGAAAAACAGCCGAACGGCATTCGGTGATAAAATGCGGATGCGTTACGCCGAGTTGTTAACCGATCCTGAAAAATTCACACCCGATTATGCAAAAAGGTATACTACCCAGTCTGCCTACTCAGAAAAACTATCAGCCCATCAGGCATATGCCATGGCAAATCTCATCGGACTTGACAGTGCAAAGGGATATCAAAAACTGCCCTCAAAGATCACCTTCAATTTTCCCCACGATGACAGACCACAATTCGAATACCAGGTCGGATGGCACTTCTACGTAGGGACCGGATTTGACGCACAAAATCATGAATACGGTGTCCAGCTCATGTTCTGGAGTTTGTCCCTCTTACCTCCAGAAATGGCAGAAAAAATGGGTCTGAGTGAGATAGAAAATCAGATCGCCGAAATACATTTTGCCATCAGCTCAGCAAACGACAGGCACTATCGAACCAAGCCGGTTCTTATAGCAGGCACCACAGGTCTTATCGCATTTTCTGAAGAACCCTATGCATATTCCATAGGGAAGAATACTATCACTTCCCAAAAATCGGATTCACTGTTCCCTCTCAGATTGAAAGCATGGGGTATTGACGAAAGAAACAGTGGATCGACCGAAATGGCTATAGACCTTACCCTTAACCAGACCAAAGGCTACATTCTGAATGGAGATGCCGGGCTGGCGCCCAGTGCCGGAGGTGTGGGAACATTGTATTATTCTGTACCTAATCTGCAGTTAAAACCAAATGAGAGCTGGCTATCCATTGACGGGAAAAAAATTCAGCTCACCCGCGGAAAATTCTGGTATGATCATCAATGGGGTACCGGATTTATGCCTTCGGGAAGTCCGCGTAGTGATGTGCTGCGCGCAGTTTCACTTCTTCAGGAGAAAAATCCCTTAGGATGGGACTGGATGGAAATCCAATTCGACGACGATACCGAGTTTACACTCGCAGCACTGCATAAAAATGCCAATGACGCATTTTATCTGCAGACCGGGGTGAATCCTCCGGGTATCATGACAACAGATGCAAATGGTTCCTATATCAGGAAAAACGGGGAATAC
>DATESH010000040.1:0-2264 GCA_035270965.1 Methanocorpusculum sp. | reverse complement strand
CCAAGAGCAATCAGGATCTCCGGGGTTCCTGTTCCGTATGTAGTATCATGTTCCGGCGTACTTATGCGGACGCTCGTTTTTTTTGCCAGGGCGACAGGATTTATAAGTTTCTCGATTTTCTCAGCTTCAGTAGTGCTGATGTGGAAAATGATTTTTTTGATTTCCGGGAATTCTTTTGCCCACATCACCACTTTTTCGAGTTTATTTGAATCGGCAAGGATATCTGTATCACTAAGCATGAAACAAATCTCCTTTGGAAATTTTGTAAGACCTTTTACAATCCAATACTCGTAAAAGCGATAAATCATTTATTCATATTATATTGCTTTTTCATGCATATCAAATTCGTGTATTTTTCTATTTTTTAGGTATCGGTATGTATTTATATAGATAAAGCATATTAAAAAATATGCTCTCTGCGTCTGATCTGCGAAAGGAGATAGAAAGAAGACTTCGCAGCTATCTATCCCGCGACAAATCCGGCATAAGAAAGGCTCTGTTGAGTCTTCTTATGCGGACAAAATCCATGACTGTTCCACAGATTCATGAGGCACTATCAGTAAAGTTTGAGGTTACTTACCACTCAGTAGCTTCAATGGTTGGTATTGTTGCATCCAAACTGGGAATCCTGGCAACTCACAAAGTCAAAGACGGCGCTCTCGGAGTTTATGAACTCAAGGAACAGTATGCCGATATTGTCGAGCGTGTTGTTGCGTCAACCTGAATTATCTGAATGGATAATATCATCCCAACTTTTTTTAGGATATACCACCAAGGTATAAGAAATGGATAACGAACAGGGTGGTCCCTCTCCTCTTTCAGACATAAAAGTTACCGATGAGGTTATCGCATACATGGACGAACGCGGCGGGGATTTCAGAATCAGTACATCATGCAGCGGTCCGATTATGATGCCGATACGTGTTCGTCCGGCGAAATCATCCGATATCCCGATAAGAGCCGGTAATCATATGATTTTTATATCCCGATACCAGATTCAGTGGATATCCGAGATTACTATGAGTATGGTCCCTCGGCTTCTTTTTGAAGACGGCGATTATGGTTTTTGAGGAACTGGAACATACAGCCGACGTAAGAATGAGGATTTCCTCGCCGGACCTTACTTCGCTTTTTTCAGAAAGCGGTTTTGCACTCGCAAAAACTCTGTATGGTCCGTATCATTTTGAAAAACCCGCATATTCTTTTCCCATTGAGGCAGAGGGAAAAGACCCTGAGGAACTGATGGTAAATTTCCTGTCGGAACTTTTGTTTCTTTTTGAAACCGAATTTCTTGTTCCGCAAAAGTTCACTCTCTCCGTAGGAACCTCTGTTTCCGGCACTGTCGAGGGTGTTCTTTTCAACAGGGCAAAACACGCGGGCGGTATCGGGGTGAAAGGTATTTCCTATTCGGGTTTGTCGCTAACGAAAAAAGATACAGGATATGAACTGATAATTATTTTTGACATCTGAACAACTATGAACAGCCAGATACAACAGATTACTAAAACCGAGTGGGAGATTCCTATGGGTTTTGTTCCCGGGATGCGGGTTCCGGGGCGTTTTTTCCTTTCGGAGAACCTTGCAAAAAATATTGAGGACGGGGCTCTTACCCAACTCGCCAATGTTGCAACCCTTCCGGGCATTATCAGGTACTCGTTTGGAATGCCTGATATTCACTGGGGATACGGATTCCCTATTGGCGGTGTCGCCGCATTCAATGCGGAGACTGGTGTTATTTCCCCTGGCGGAGTGGGCTTTGATATAAACTGCGGTGTGAGAATGATCACCACGCCTCTCCATATTTCTGATATTCCCGATATGAAGGGTCTGATTGAAAATCTCTTTGATGCTGTACCAACCGGTGTCGGTTCAAAGAGTCCTATCCGTTTATCCCAGAGTGATCTTTCACTCATGCTCGAAGAGGGGGCAAAGAATGCCGTAGATATGGGATATGGAATGGCTGGTGACATTCACCATTGTGAGGAAAACGGCGCGATGAAAGGGGCTCTTCCCGAGCACGTCAGCAAAAAAGCCCGGCAGCGGGGCATTCCCCAGTGCGGGACACTTGGTTCAGGAAATCATTTCCTGGAAGTCCAGGTCATTGACGATGTTGTGGATGAAGTGACCGCAAAAACGTTTGGCGTGTCAGAAGGGCAGATTTGCGTGATGATTCACTGCGGTTCGCGGGGTCTCGGGCATCAGGTCTGTACCGATCATCTTCAGATTCTGGAATCTGCAACGAAAAAATACGGGATCGAACTTCC
>DATESH010000039.1:0-6227 GCA_035270965.1 Methanocorpusculum sp. | reverse complement strand
GCTGACTTTGCGGATGCGATAACATCGTCGATTCTGAGAATCATGACGGCTGCTTCTGCTGCTGAGGAGATTGCCTGGGTCTTCACACGGAGCGGCTCAACAACGCCTGCTTCCCACATGTCAACTGCTTTACCTTCATAGACATCAAGACCGAAGGTCTTCTTGCCTTTCTCATGGGCTTCACGAAGCTCAACGAGTTTGTCAATCGGGTCGAGACCTGCATTCTCAGCAAGGGTTCTCGGGATGATTTCCAGTGCGCCTGCGAATGCTTCGATTGCGAGCTGGATACGTCCGCCCTGGGTGGATGCGTATTCACGGAGTCTGAGTGAAAGCTCAACTTCCGGTGCGCCTCCTCCGGGAACGACCTTCTTGTCTTCAACGACACATGCGACTACACGGAGTGCGTCTTCAAGTGCACGGGCAAGCTCGTCAACAACGTGCTCGGTTCCGCCTTTGATGATGATTGAAACTGCCTTCGGGTTCTTGCATTTCTCAACGAAGATCATCTCTTCGCCGCCGACCTTACGCTCTTCGACAAGACCTGCAATACCAAGCTCATCACCGGAGATTGCATCGATTGAGGAGATAAGTGATCCGCCGGTTGCACGTGAAAGTTTCTCCATATCGGATTTCTTTACACGGCGGGTTGCAAAGATACCTGCTTTGGAGAGGTAGTGCTGTGCAATATCGTCGATACCTTTCTGACAGAACAGAACATTTGCGCCGGATGCTTTGATTTTCTCGACGATGGTTTTAATCATACGCTCTTCTTCATCGAGGTATAACTGGAGCTGGTCTGGGGAAGTGATAGAGATTTCTGCATCGACTTCGGTCTTCTTGTATTCAACAGCTGCGTTAAGAAGAAGAATCTTTGCGTTCTTGACCATCTTCGGCATGCCGGGGTGGACACGTTCTTTGTCGATGATCATACCTTCGACAATCTCAGACTCATTGATTGAGCCGCCGACACGTTTCTCGACTTTGACGTTTTCAGTGTCAACAGTTCCATCTGCGTCTGCAATAAGAGAGACTGCACGGACAATTAAGTCACAGAGTTTCACTTTGGATGCTTCTGCATTCTTACCGGTCATTGCAGTTGCTGCAATCTTGGCAAGAAGCGCGGTGTCTTTTGCTTTGACATCAATTGCGATTGTCTTGAGAAGTTCCTGTGCTTTTTCTGCAGCCTGTCTGTATCCAAGAGTGATGACTGTTGGGTGAATATCCATCTCAAGAAGCTCTTCAGCTTTCTTTAAGAGTTCGCCTGCAATAATGACTGCAGTGGTAGTTCCGTCTCCGACTTCGTCGTCCTGAGTCTTTGCAACCTCAACCATCATTTTTGCTGCGGGGTGTTCAATATCCATCTCTTTCAGGATGGTGACACCATCGTTTGTGATGACAACATCACCGATTGTGTCGACAAGCATCTTGTCCATGCCCTTCGGACCAAGGGTGGATCGTACCGCACCGGCAACAGCCTTTGCTGCTGCGATGTTCATACTCTGTGCGTCCCGACCGCGTGTCCGGGAGCTTCCTTCTTTGAGGATTAAAATTGGCTGTCCGCCAAGTTGTGCTGACATAGTATAATCACCTATACCCCGTTTTGGCGGGGTAATGTATGGAATATGTTGTTTAGTAGTTCTATATAAACATGATTATTTGGAATGAACATTCCTGATGTATACGGGGAGTATTATGCTGACTCTATGTCAGATACCCCATACGCGCCGAAGAAAAAAGGGATTGGTATATACAGATGTATCAGAGCACGGACTCAATCCGGTTAAGTGCCTCTTCAAGCCGCCCCATGGATGCAGCATAGGAAATCCGGATCCAGCCTGGTGCTCCGAATGCAAATCCCGGGGTTGCCGCAACATGGGCTTTGTCCAGCCAGAGATTTGCGGTTGCATTGTCATCCCCGCCGCAATTGATAAATGCATAGAACGCTCCATCAGCCGGAGCCGTTTTCAGTCCCATTCCGGCAAGTCTTCCGATAACATATTTTTTCCGCTGTTCGAACTCTTTTCGCATGGATTCAACACAGGTCTGATCTCCGGTGAGGGCGGCAACTCCCCCCCACATGACAAAGGTATTTACGTTTCCAACAGAATGCTGCATGACTTTGTCAGCGTATGAAATTACCCCCTCTGGTGCTGCGAGATAACCAAGCCTCCATCCGGTCATTGCGTAGGCTTTGGAAAATCCGTTGATGGTAATCGTCCTTTCTGCCATATCAGGGAGGGAACCGATTGACACGTGCTCTTTTCCATAGATGAGTTTCTCGTAAATTTCATCCGAGAGACAGTAGAGGTCATGGTCGATGCAGGCATCTGCAAGAATCCTGAGTGATGAACGGTCGAGGACCGAACCGGTCGGATTCGACGGGGAGTTGACGATGATCATCTTGGTTTTATCAGTGATTTTTTCAAAGAGGGACTCATCAACCTGGAAATTCCCATTAAGCGAATGGTGGACCGGAGCGCCCCATGCCATTTTGACACAGGGATCATACGAGACCCATGCAGGATCGAGAATGATGACTTCGTCTCCCGGGTTTAAGCATGCCATCATGGTGATCCGAATGGCATCTTTTGCACCGCTCGTGCAGAGAACCTGTTTCTGCGTTACCGGAATGTGATTATCGTTATTGAGTTTATCCGTTATCGCTTTCGTCAGTTCCGGGAGACCTTTGGATGGGGAGTAATGTGTATCGCCGCGGCTAAGAGCATCTATTGCGGCTTTGGTGATATGTGCGGGAGTATTGAAGTCAGGCTCGCCTACAGCGAGACTGATGACATCGATTCCTTTGGCAATCATCTCTTTTGAACGGTTGTTCATAGCCATAGTTGCAGACTGCGGAACCGAGGCTATGTTTTCTGAGAGAGGCAACATAGTATAATGTCTGTTTTGCAAGATATTTAAGCAAAGGAGTTAACACGAAAAAAAGGGATTAGGAGAGGATATCGATTGCCGCGGAAAGTCCGTCGCCTTCAAGTTTGTAGCCGGCTTTTTTGAAGCACATCTGAACTGCCGCAACGGTCGCGATGATTTCGGGCGTGTCAATGATACCCATATTACCGATTCTGAAAATCTTTCCTTTCAGTCTGTCCTGACCGCCGGCGAACTCAATACCCATCTTCTTGCATGCGCCGCGGATTTTTGCATCCTCGACACCTTCGGGGTAGAAGAATCCGGTAACGGTGTTCGATGGTTTGTGGAGAGCATCCACCTGCGGGACCAGGGAAAGACCCCAGGCTTCTCCGGCAGCACGGACTGCAGCGGACATTTTGTGGTGGCGGGCGATTCTGTTTTCGAGTCCTTCCTCGTCGATGAGTCTGCATGCTTCGCGCAGTGCGAGGAATAAGGGGACTGCCGGTGTGGTGGGGGTTTCCATCGGATTACCATCGGCTGATTTCTTTGCCTTCTTCAAGTCGAGATAGAAGGGTCTGTTATCGGATAGCCTGTCCCATGCTCTCTGTGACACGGAAACAGCGGAAAGTCCTGCGGGCGCTGCAAGGCATTTCTGGCTACCGACAATTACCACATCAGCACCCCATTCGTCAGACTTTACGGTGTCTCCACCAATAGACGTGATTGCATCAAGGATGAAGAGGGCATCGTATTTTCGGGTGAGTTTGCCGACTTCTTCAGCCGGGTTAAGAATTGCGGCAGAAGTCTCATTGTGAACGAGGGTCACGACTTCAGCACCGTTTTCGAGTTCCTGTTTGAGGGCTTCGAGATTGAGCGGGTGCCCCCATTCAGATTCAATCATCGTGGTCTCGCCGTATATTTTGGAGATAAGACCAAGGCGTTCTCCAAACTTTCCATTGACGAGGGAAACAATCTTTTTGCCTTTGGCAAACGAGCCGATTGCAGCTTCCTGACCTGCAGTTCCGGAACCTGAAAGAACGAGCATATCGTTTTTCGTTTGGAAGATGGGTTTTAAGGATTTGACAATATCTGCGTAGCAGTCACCGAATTCTTTACTTCTGTGGTTGATTGCCTGTTTTGTCATTGCGTTACGGACCGTTTCAGGCATTGGAACAGGACCGGGCATCATGAGCAGGGTTTCGTTATACATGGGAAATCTGTTACATATATGAGAATAAACCTACATATAATAATTCATAGGAGTTTCCCATATGCCAGAAGTCACAGTTATAGCAGGTTCCGCATCGGACCAGGCGATTATTGATAAAGTAACGACAGTTCTTCAATCATACAATATTTCCTTTGATGTTCAGATTATCTCTGCCCACAGGGATGCAGAAAAGCTGGATGCTTATGTGAAAGCGTCGGATGCGAAGGTGTTTATCTGTATTGCAGGAATGTCGGCAGCACTTCCGGGAGTCGTCGCGGCAAGAACAAAAAAACCTGTGATCGGTGTTCCGGTCTCCGGCAAGATCGCCGGGGGACTGGATGCTCTTTTGTCGATTGTCCAGATGCCGAGGGGCGTGCCGGTTGCCTGTATGGCAGTTGACGGGGGAGAAAACGCAGGACACTTTGCTGCCCGGATTCTCGGGAAAAACTGATTAGTTCCTGTCGGTTCTGTCACTTCAAATTATGAAAGTGACAAGAATTAATGCTTATATTATCGTTATTTTTTAATTTCAACTTGTTATGTCACTTATGTCACTTATGTCAATGTTTTTCATTATCTGGTTATATAAAATATCTACCCATAGGTACTGAGACCTCAAAAAAACCGACATAAGTGACATAAGTGACATAATCCGTTAGATTTTGGGATAGAGGCAGAATCCAGCTTTATTTCCTGTTGGTTATGGTTTAGGACTGACAGAACATCGTCATAAAAAATAGATACTGCCGGGTGGCAGTATGTCTTTCGAACTTACTCTTCGATCATGTACTTGTTGAGAAGCTCGTTCCATTTCTCGGAAGCCATCAGTTTGGCGAGGCCATCGTTGATCAGTGCATGAAGTTCCGTGTCTCCATTTCTCATGGCTACACCATACTCTTCACCGGTTGGAATAGTTCCGAGCAGAACAAGTGCATTTTTGCCCTTGATGTAGTCTTTGATGTTTACATCATCGAAAATGACTGTGTCGACGAGTCCGTTTTCAAGGGCAACCATCGACTGCGGGAAGGTGTCGTAGAGTTTAATCTGACCGTTTTTTACCATCTGGTTGTATTTTACCTGACCATAGTAGTCATCACTCTGGATGTACTGATCTGCAGAGCAGCTTCTCTGGACACCAATCGTGAGATTTCCTGCTTTGAACTGGTCAAGAGTAACGGTAGACCCATTCTTTACGGCAACACCCTGGTCAACGGTCCAGTAAGGATTGGAGAAGTTTACCTGAGCTGCACGTGCAGGGGTAATAGTCATTCCTGAGTAGACCATGTCGATTTTTCCTGCAAGAAGTGCCGGAATGATTCCATCCCATGCGATTGCCTGGATTTTCACATTGAAACCTTCCTGATCTGCAATCCACTGGATTGACTCAACATCGAATCCAACAAAATCGCCGCTCTCATTTACATATGAGTAGGGCGGGTAATCTCCATCAATTCCTACAATGTAGGTTGTTTTATCAGAATCTGTGCTGACACAACCTGCCATCACGATTGCAGAAACAATTATAAGGGTTATAAGAACCCCAAACACCACTTTTTTCATCTGTTAATCATTTTTCATTTATTGTATAAATCACTTACTTCCGATTCTGAAAGCTTTGAGGGATAAAAAGTGTGGAATATCTATTTTGCTCTATCTATATTCCCGCAGGATGATGTTATAGAGGAAAATCCAGTCGTCTTGTACCATCCGGGTGTAGGCTGCTTCATCGAAGGAGTCTTGCAGATGATGGTCTGCCAGACATCTTCCCTGAATACCAATGAAAAGGTCACCTGCGCGGAACGCTCATGAGTAATAGTCATACCGGAGTAGATCAGATCGATTTTTCCTGTAAGAAGTGCTGGTATGACTCCCTAACAGGGGAGCACCTTGAAATTCATATTGAATAACCCCCTTCTGCAATCCACTGAATCCACAAGGCATCGATTCCGGTGAATGCACCGGTATTATCTATGTATGAGTATGGCTGATTAAAAAAGGTGAATTATCATATGATTATTGTTTTTTTGTAAATAAGTAACAATGACAGTGACCCTCTGCCTCAATGTCTGACGCAGCATCGCGGCACGGGCAGAGATAATATTTGTCCGCCTCTTCATCACCGCTTGGAATCCGGCATGGGCAGAAGCGT
>DATESH010000038.1:0-3224 GCA_035270965.1 Methanocorpusculum sp. | reverse complement strand
GGGTCCTATACCGCGTCAGGCAACACCCTTTCCATTGGCGATGACATCATCTCTACAATGATGGCAGGCACGGAAGAAGAGATGCAGGCAGAATCTGCATTCTTCAATGTGCTTAAAGCCTCCGCCGGCTATTCAGTTATCGACTCGAACCTGGTCATCACGGACAAAGAGGGAAAAGATATCCTGGTTCTTGTTCCGGCATAAACCCGGAAAATCTCCTTTTTTCAGAAGAGAATTCCCCTGCTCTCTTAAAACCGCGTGTGATGCGGGCATGTCCTTTTCAATGTTTACAATTGGAAAAAAAGAAAATCGCAGAAGTGTCAGCGGGTCGGCACTCAGTCGTTTTGTTTTCGGGTGCATGCGTGACCGGCAATAAATTCCCGGATCAGATGGGCTGCCACCATGGAAGTCTGCCCGGAATCATTCGGGAGAACCTCAACATAATCAAATCCAATGGCATTCTTTGAAACCTTCCGGATAACATCACGTATGTCCGCGGGTGTCAATCCAAAAGGTTCCGGTGTGCCAAGACCCGGAGTCAGACAGCAGTCGATTGAATCCGCATCTATCGATAGATAAACAGGGTCATCACCTATAAGGTCAGACACCTCATCCATGACAGACTGAATCCCCCGGCCGCGTACCTCGTCTGCCGTATAGAGATGATAGTTCTCTCTCGCACGGACAAACTCATCTCTAGATCCGCTCCTTGCTCCGATGATAATGATGTTTCTCGTGACTTCGCTCACGCGCGCCGTAACGCAGTCGTGATTGAACCTTGATCCGCGGTATTCATCCTGCAGATCCAGATGCGCGTCACAGACAACATACCAGACCGGGTGGAGAGCCCGGACCGCTCCGATTGTAATGGAGTGTTCCCCGCCTATCATCACGGGAATCTTGCCGTCTTTTACCAAATCGGAGACGATGTCTTCCACCTGATCTACAACAATATCCGGCAGACACTCAGTATAGAGATCTCCCATATCATGGAATGAAATCTCCGGGAGTTCCACATCGTAATACGGCATGTAGGTCTCGAGATTATACGAAATCTGGCGGATAGCTGCGGGTGCGTCCCTGGTTCCTGCTTTAAAAGATGTCGTCCCGTCGAACGGAACCCCGAATATCACATATTCTGCATTGGAATATGTCGACCCGGCATCAGCAAAAAGAGTGTTTGAAAAAGACTGCATGGATTATTTTGCAGTCTTAAAGGTCAAGCTTACGCTTGCCAAGAGACTCGATGTATGGAACCTCCTGGGCAGGCTGGAAGGATGCCAGAACATGTTCATCTTCAATAACAAGTTCAAAGTTATTGAAGTCTTTCATATCCATGAATGTGACAACTTTTCCTGCGATAGTCAGGATCTGTCCGGTTTTTCTTTCAACAATAGGTGCATATACTGAGGCAGAGGTCGGGGAGACAATCGAGCGTTTCTGTCCGTCAAATAGACCAACAACATCGAGTCTTGCCTTGGCTGCTCCGTGTTTTCCTGGTTTGGAAATGGCGATGCTCTGAATTTTGCACGGTTCATCGTCAACAACAACGTAACGACCTTCTTTCAGTTTTCCAACTTCAGTCTGTTCCTTCATAGTAATATCTGTCCTAATTATGGGGAGTAATAGGATAAGAGTGTTGCGACAACTTCAGGTCATGGAAGTCTTCATGATTGTGCCCCGCCAATAAAGATACGACATATGAATCATACAGAGTTTCTATCCGTTTGTGAAAAAATAGTTCCTATAATCACAGATGCCCTGGCATCTTTAATCGGTACTGAATATGGGGCTGAGGAACTCTGTATGGGTGCGGACAACACTCCAACAGAGCGGCTCGATAAAATCGCAGAAGATATTGTTCTTGCCGCGTTCAGAGAACACAAAGTCTGTAAATATCTTCTCTCAGAAGAAGCCGGGATGGTCGATATAGGCGGCGAGTCAGGGATAGCCTATCTTGATCCGGTAGACGGATCGTTTAATGCCGGAGCGGGTATTCCCTTCTATGCTTTATCCATTGGATTATCAGACGGTGAGAAGATGGTTGCCGGGTATGTCCGGAATCTTGCCAGTGATGAAACCTTCACTGCAATCCGCGGTCAGGGAGCATATCTCAATGGTAAACCCATAGGTGTTTCCAAAAAGACCGAACTGAACACTTCTGCGATGTGCGTTTATGCACGTGCTCCTGAGATGATGGCGCTTCTTCAGAGGGGTTTTCATATCCGCCGTGTACGAAAACTCGGCGCTTCCGCAATTGAACTATGTTATGTTGCCTGCGGGCGGCTCGACGGATTCCTTGACCTTCGAACAACGCTTCGTATCACCGATGCTGCAGCAGGAATTCTCATTTGTGAAGAGGCAGGAGGGATCGTCTCCCTGCCGGATGGTTCCCCGGTCTCTTTCCCGGATGATGTTCGTCTCGGCCGTCCGATCCTTGCCGCAAATCCCGTGATACACACCAAGGTATCAGAAATTATGAGGTTGGAATGAAAATATGTATTGTTTCCCGTATTGATCTGAAAGAGCCGATTGAAATGGCGCAGTCAATCGGCTGGATGCTTCGTGACAAAGGGCACGAGGTTGTTTACGAAAAATCAGTGGCTGCGGAACTGGGTTATGCTCCGGTTTCGCTTTCGGAGAACTTCTCGGCTGATCTGATTGTTATTCTTGGCGGGGACGGAAGCGTTCTCCGGGCTATCCGGCTGCTGGATAAGCAGATACCGGTTGTCGGCATTAATCAGGGGCAGGTAGGATTCCTGACAGATATTGATCCGGAAAATGCCGGAGAAATTCTCAACTCCCTTACCCTGCCGCTCCCGGTCGATTCGAGAATGCGGATCTCGATTGAGTATAATGGGAAATCTGTCGGCTCGGCGCTCAATGAGGCCGTGATTGTTACCTCGCGCCCTGCAAAAATACTGAAGTTCATTATTTTTGTCAACGGCAAACATATTGATGAGTTCCGTGCCGACGGGCTGATTGTCGGGACGCCGACCGGATCTACTGCCTATTCTATGAGTGCAGGAGGGCCGATTGTGGATTCAACCATTGAAGCGATGCTTTTAGTCCCTCTTGCACCCTATATGCTTTCATCCCGCCCATATCTGATTAATTCCAAAAGTGAGGTAGAGATCCGTCTGGTCTCTGCGAAGCCGGCGTTTCTGGTAATAGATGGTCAGGATCAGTATGAAATCGGGGAAAATGCCCGTATTATCATCAAA
>DATESH010000037.1:0-5069 GCA_035270965.1 Methanocorpusculum sp. | reverse complement strand
AAGGAAGATATCCAGGATCTCCTCGCGAACGACCGGATCAAGTCCGCTGGTCGGTTCATCGAGGATAAGCAGATCCGGATGATGGGAAAGAGCGGCAGCAATTCCGAGTTTCATCTTCATTCCCCGGGAATATTCTTTGATTTTTTTCTTTTCGGGAAGATCGAACTGTTTGAGATATTGGAGATAGAGCAAATCGTCCCATGTCGAATAGATTTTTCCAAGGATTTTTGCCACATCGCCTGCAGTGAGCGTGTCGTGAAAACTGCATTCGTCGAAGACGACACCGATACGGTTCTTGATTTCCTTCTCATGAGTCTCTAACTCAAGCCCGAACAGTTTCACCGAACCGCGGGTTCTTTTCACAATCCCGAGCATGGTTTTTATCGTAGTGGTTTTTCCGGCTCCGTTTTCCCCGATAAAACCCATTATACTCCCTTGGGGGAGAATAAATGAAACGTTCTGCAGGGAAAAATCCGGATATTCCTTACATAATTGATGTACACAAATTGCGTCAGACATTGTTATTCTCCATTGTAGATGATCTCAAGCATTTCCGTAAGTTCCAGTTTACTGATGCCAAAACTTTTTGCCGCATCAACGGCCTTTTGCAGATATTCTTCTGCAAAGCGCAGTTGTTGTTCTCTTATCAGTTCAGTATTTTTTCCGGCGACAAAACTTCCTTTTCCCGGAACGGTCTCGATGAATCCGTCATGTTCAAGATCGGTGTATGCCCGTTTTGTGGTGATTACACTGATTCTCAGCTCCTTTGCAAGAAGACGCATACTTGGAAGTGGTGATTCCTGAAGAAGGTCTCCGCTAATGATCATGCGTTTTATCTGCGTTGTTATCTGCTCATAAATCGGCTTGTCACTCGCGTTGCTGATGAGGATGTTCACCTGTTCACACCTGTATTAATGTGTATATTGTATATACACATTAAGCTTTTGGACGGTTGAGGAAGCAAAACATTTTAGAGAACTGGTAAATCTTGCCGCGGAAAAAAAAGGCAGTCATCGCCGCCATCTGCGATGCAACTGTTTATTTAGGTAAGATGGGGGCACTAAATGAAATTGAGCACACAGGCAATCAGCTTGAAGATTTACAAAGTTATGCGGGTGAAAAATATACAGGTGCAGGCAGATATAAAAATCAACAGGCAGTCCGAAGCGAAAACTTTGTAACTGCCAACGGAACCGCACACATGGAATTCGCAAGAGAAGTTTTACTTGCTCTTGATTGTATGTCGAATGAGGAGGTTGAACAATGATACAGGTTTTACAAATCGGGATACTATGAAGCCATAAAAAATACACCTCTCCGGATTTAATGATGAATTCAGAGTATTTCGTGAGGATATCTGAAAATATTTTGAGACCAGAGAAATACCGCATAAATCCGGCAGAATCTGTCCAATCTCAGATTCGGTAATATAAACCAACCCTGTTTCTCCTCTATCGGTTGGGAAAAGTCCAAGTCCGGAGTGTTTATCTGTGTATAGACCGTATAACATACTACTATAGGGAAGGTATTAATTGGGAAGAATAGAGAACGCTAATCAAACCGTTTCAGATGACGGTAGTATTGTTCGTGTAAAACTGCCGAACAGACACAATAAAGAACAATTTGCACAGGCCGAACTGATGTTGGGATCCAACCATATCAGAGTCCGATGCTCAGACGGTGTCACACGTCTCGGGCGGATTAAAGGTAAGATTAAGAAACGGGTTTGGATTCGTGAAGGCGATATCCTTATTGTTGTCCCATGGGATTTCCAGGACGAGAAATGTGATATCATTTACCGTTATACTGCCCCCCAAGTAGACTGGCTTCGCGGCCATAAATATCTTTAACATTTTTTTATCATGACAGACATTCCGGATTTTGATACGATAGCCAAAGCACATGGACACACCTGCCCGGGAATAGCTCTTGGATACAAGATTGCTGTCGCGGCAGCAGAATGGTCAGGTACCGATACGAACATTTCGGTAGTTTCTCACACGACACGCTGCCCGCTTGATGCTATTAAGCAGACATTTGATTTGAAAAAGCATCCTGAACGGCTCATCGTTGATGATACAAACACCGTGAGTTTTGTTCTGGAGAAATTGGATGGAAGCCGACTGTTTATCGACGAAGTTCCCGATACAAAACTCACGAGCAAAGAACAGCACATGCTCAGAGAGAAAATTGCAGCCAATACGGCAACACCGGAAGATATTGCACGCCACAATGCAATCCAGAGGGAATTCCTGCAGATTATGCTGAATACGCCGAATGAAAAATTATTCACCATTCGTGAAGCATAAAAAATATTTTTATTACTTTCTATATTTGAGAACGTCTGCAACCGACGTTACATCCCAAGCATCTTTTACGAAGCCGTTCTGTGATTTTTCAGAGTAGAGGGCTGCCGCCATCGAAAGGTTGGCAGGACCTCCGAGTGCAAAGAAACGATCTGCCGCTTCGTCCATAGGACGCTCGGTGATTGCCTTTACTGCGTCATGCATCTCCTGATAGGTAGTATTTGCCGGATTCTGATACAAAGCCCTTTCTAGCGCTGCGCGTGCCTCGTCATATTTCAGATCACAAATACAGGATTTAGCAAGACCTGCCCAGGCTGCCGGAAACCGTTCATTAATCTTCAAAGCGGAGAGATATGCTTCCGAGGAGGCGCTATAATTTCCAGTTTCGTATTCGACCCATCCGATTTCTGATAAAATTCTGGAGCGGACCGCTGCGCCAGGATTTGCCCGGAGAGCGGTACGGAACATCTGCCGGGCTTCATCCGGCATACCAAGCGACATGTAGCTTTGTGCAATTCCTGAACAGACAAGTGATTTTTCATCGTCGCGGGTCGAACGATCAGTGAGCTTTTCGCAGATGACGATACGATCTTCCGGAGGCAGCATTAATAATACAGGCTCGACTGCCGAAGAAATATCCAAACCTGCCTTCCAGGCATCGGTTACTGCTTCATTCAGTTGACGGGCTACAAGGTAAGGTGTTGCCCCTTCCATGACTAAGACCCCGGCTTTCTCAGCAGAGGTTGCAGCATTTTCTTTTGCATCCTGATACAAGCAGGCAGCAACCGCAGCATGGAATTTTTTTTCGGAGGATTTTTTGCCGCTCATGGTATCAGACTGATTATACCAAAATAGGGCACAAACAGGGTCAAATCCGAAATAAGCAGCATCTCCTCTCGCGGCTAACATATCTGCCTTTTCTATAGTGTCTTTTGCGAGAAGTATGGAGGTCCCGGGGTTTCCATCTAAATCGAGAGATGTATTTATCTCGGAAAGCCGGGACATGACAATCGTAAAGAGATGTTCGTCTACATCTTCTTCACCAATGATGCGGTTGAGGTAGGCATACTCATTCTGATAGTCACCTTTTTTCCGGGCAGAGGAGGAAAGGTCAAAGTAGAGCCGGGCACGATCTCTCGCAGGCAGTTCTTCAGCAATTGATGCAATCCGGATGTAATAATCACGCATATCCTCTCCAAGGTCTTCACCTACCTCGCAGAGACTTTTCAGACCTGAAGCTGTTTCATATAATCCTTCATTTCTTGCTATAAGGAATGCGCTCTTGAATGACTCGAAAGCGTAATCATAGTCACCGAATTCACGCAGGATGGAACCCATGAGTTCAAAAGCCGGCTTTTCAGCGGTAGTTTTCGGATAGGCAAGAGTGATGTTTGCATACAGGTCAAGAGCCGCGTCATAATTTCCCGAGGCGTAAAGCCAGTTTGCAGTGGACAAAACCGGACCAGGATTTGAAAGAAGCAGAAGCGGGGCGGAAAACTTTGACCATTCTTCGGAAGTCACCCTCGGCATGTTGAGCCAGATAATCATTTCTTCACGGGTGAGTGTCGAAAACCAGGCACCCGCAACACAGATTACTGCATCATAGATGATTTGTGGAGATAAGTTCTCAGCACCGCCAAGAACTGCCGCATATTCATCAAGAGGGAAGGCATGCCAGAACGGGCGCCGACCAACACCGAAGTACATCTCAGGATTCTGGATTTCATCCACGGTGAGCCGACGCGTTCTGAGTTGCCACCAGTTCTCAGGATACTCTGAACCCGATGCAGAAACAATCTCTGCCGCCATGTTGGTGCCGGAGATGTACGACCGGAGGAGAGCGGAGAGAGCAAGTGTTCTTTGAGGGTCGGCACTTTTCACAGCAACTTCATATTCGCATTTCAGCCACTCGTTAAGCGGGAGGGGTGTCTTTTCTTCGCCAGATAACTCATGGATAAGGTTCAATAAAAGAGATTTATCAGTTTCATGTCCGAGAATCGCTGAGAGTACACGTGCGTGGAAACCCCCGTCCACACTCATCCGATGAAGAAACAAATTGGATAATACAATTTCCTCATGAGTGTTTTCCTTCGCAGATCCGTCACCGGCATACAATGTAAGATAGTCGCAGAAATACTGCTGTGTTAGGTTCCCCTCGCTGACCCGCATAATTATACAGTGTTTTAGTTGTCAGTCTATGTATTTCTTGTGATGTGAAAAGTTACTGGCTGAGAAAAAAAGCAAAAAAAAAATGAAGGGAGTAAACTCCCTCTGTCTTTTTTCGGTTATACGAGTTTGAAAAGCGGGCCTTCTTCACTGGGGATTCCGCCAAAGTCTTTATAGGCTTCAGCAAGAACGACGTCAGAGAATGCGGCTGCAGTTGCCATACCTTCCATGTTCTCGATTGGACCGAACATGATTAAATCTGCACCAAGAGTCATGGCCATAATGTTACAGCCAATATCTGGTGAAGACCAAGCAATCTGGCGGACGCCTTCGATGCCACCATAGTGGTGGTGGAACATCTGCTCTGCGAGAAGATCTTTGCCTTCATACTGCAGGTGAATGTTCTTTCTCCAGCGTTTGAGCCATGTCCATGAGACAGTCATGTTATGGTATGCGCCACCAGTCGGCAGACCGTGAATTGCCTTGCATGCAAGGATTTCACGGAATGAACCAAAGGAGCCCATACCGAGCGGAGTTGCAGCAGTATCGAGAATCGGGCGGGTAATTCCACACTCTTCTGCAATCTGAAGCATACCT
>DATESH010000036.1:0-2184 GCA_035270965.1 Methanocorpusculum sp. | reverse complement strand
ACGAGTGGAGATACGGCTCTCAGAGTTATCAGAACTTCGATTGCGGGTTACTTCAATATCGACCAGTCGACAATGAAAAAACGTGTCATTCTGGTTGTTCCTCTCGTAGTCGTAATTTCCGGACTTCTTCTCTGGTCAAATTTCATCCCGACCGGTTATGCCATTCTCTGGAACTACTTCTCCTGGTTCAACCAGATTATTGCGTCATTTGCCCTGCTCTTAGGCACGATATATCTTATCAGCAAAGAAAAACAGTATTGGATTACACTTATTCCTGGTGCCGGAATTTTGTTTATAGTTCTTTCCTTTATTCTGTGGGCAAGTCCGGTACATCTTGCAGGGGTGCCGTTTGGTATCGGTATGCCGCTTGAAACATCCTATATCATATCAGCGGTTCTGACAGTGATTATCTATGTCCTTGCAGTCCGTCATGGTAAGAAACTCAGAGCAGATAATACCTTCTCGGCAGATGAGGAGTAATTCTCACAATATCTATGTATCATTTTTCTTCCCCGTTTTCCTGCGTGTGAGTAGGGTAAGCAGGATAAAAAGAACCGGCAATTTACTTACAACAGCACGTAGCTGACCGACACCACATTTCCATCCGCCGACAGATGACCCGCCCCCACACTTACCTTCGTCAGATCCCCGACAGGTTCTTTGAACACCATCTTTACCCGGAGTATACCTTCAAACTCATTTGTCAGCGTAAGCGTAACCGGTTCACCTGTTTTTGTCAGACTCTGCAGATTGGTCAGAAGAGAAATCACCTGCATCCTGTTCAGGGTCCAGAGTCTGCCGCATTCGAACATGAACTTCTGCAGGTTCTTATCCTTTGAAAAATCGAATGCCTGATGCTTGCTGATACCTATCTTAAACAACAGACCGAGAACCAAAACCGCAATCGAACCCGATGTCAGCGGAGACGCAAAGAAAAGTTCCAGCGTCTTCGGGAGATTTGTGTAAAGATATGGGCAAATCGCTGATGAAACACCAATTAAAATCGGGAGAATGACCACAAATGTTCTCCTCGGGTCAAGCATCCTGGATGAAATACTCTGAATTCCGCTAATCATCACAAATGTAACTGAATAGAGAAGAGCCGCTCCTAAAATCGGTTTTGGAAGAATGTAGAACATCCAGCCAATGGCAGGCAGAAATGCGCAGATAATCAAAAAAAGCCCGAGACCCAGGCCGATTTTACGGGCCGCAATTCCTGTTCCGATGACGAGACCCGTACAACTCGAAGATGAACCGATACCTGCCCCTCCTATAGCGCCGGTAATGGCGATTCCCGCCCCCTCTGTGAAAAGTCCTTTCCTCAGCGTATTCACCTCTCCTCCTTTAGTATAGGAATTCTGCAGACCAATGTTCCCTACCGTTTTAATCAGCACACAAAGCATCGCTATCGCGAATGGAATGAGGAGAGCAATATCAAAATTATAGGAGACGATGCCAATCGGATTCGGGATGGAAAAAAACGGCAGGGTTGTAACCTCAAATAGAGTGTCCAGTGTGAAAACGCCAAGAACTACTGACGTAATCATCCCAATGCCTATCCCCATGAGAATCGCGTAAAATTTGAAGACACGTTTCGGGATCACGCTGAGAATAATAGTTGAACCGAGCGTGATTATCCCGACCAGAGTCGATGCAGGATCAAGCGGACTCCCGCCTGTGCTTCCGAAGAAAAGCGGAAACGCAAACGGGATAATGGCTATGCCGAGCAGGAACAGGACCACACCTGTTACCTCATTCGGGAATACTATCCTGAAAAATTTTGTGAACCGGCTGAGTATCATCTCGAGAAAACCCGAAATGATGAGCATTCCGTAAAGCATGGGCAGTCCTCCTGCCGATGCGGCAAGAAGGGATGCCGGAAGATACGAAGAGTTCGGTGCGGTTGGAAGGATATAGCCTGCACCCGTCTTTTGAAAAGACTGGAGAATCGTTGCAATTCCTGAACCAATCAGTGTCGCACTGATAAAAAATGCCGTAAGGTCAGCGGAGCCTCCGATAGAATTGCTGATAATGACTGGATATGTCATGTAGACTGCAAGAACAAAGAAATGCTGCAGAATCGTCAGAGCAATGGTCCCTGTCGGGACTTTGTCTTTGACATTGTAGATCGGTTCGTCTCCATCAGCCATATTAATGATGTGTTGGTGTTCTTCCAACGTTAAT
>DATESH010000035.1:0-2018 GCA_035270965.1 Methanocorpusculum sp. | reverse complement strand
GCATCGACGTCGTATATCAAACTGGTAGCTGACACAACCGAACAACTTCCAGAGATTACCTACTGGCTGATGGGAAGTCTTGCCGGGGCGACGATGGATGATGTGATTTTTGCCGGCATCATCATTGTTCTCGGCATCATTCCAATCTTTCTTCTTCGCTGGAGAATGAATGTTCTGACGCTTGGCGAAGACGAAGCGAAGAGTATGGGGGTTAACACTCACCAACTCCGATTTGTAGTTATTGTATGTGCTACACTGATAACAGCAGTTGCTGTATCCATTTCCGGAATTATCGGCTGGGTCGGTCTCGTAATTCCACATTTCTGCCGGATGATTTTCGGATATGATTACCGGAAAATAGTTCCTGCCTCAATAATTCTTGGAGGGGGGTTCCTCCTGCTCGTGGATGATTTCGCCCGGACTATTGCATCAACGGAAGTTCCGCTAGGGATTCTGACCGCGTTTGTCGGTGCCCCGATATTTGCCTATCTTCTGATAATGGGAGGAAAACGTTCATGAGTGTCAGTGTTAACCATCTGAGTTTTGCATACGGTAAACACTCTCCGCTCGTACTGGATGATATCTCCTTTTCGGTGAAAGAGGGGGACCTTCTCGCGGTCCTGGGTCCGAATGGTGTCGGAAAAAGCACGATGTTCCGCTGCATCCTAGGATTTCTGAATAAATATAAGGGCGATATTCTTCTGAATGATGTGGATATCAGGACCCTTACGCATAAACAGATAGCAAAACAGGTCGCCTACATTCCCCAGTCAACACATCCTGTGTTCAACTACTCGGTACTGGACGTCGTTTTGATGGGCGTTACAAACCAGGTCAATCTTTTAGCCGCCCCGAATCAGAATCATATCGATCAGGCATATGCTGCGATGGAAAGCCTGGGTATTAGTCACCTGCGTGATGCCGGATACGGGGAAATCAGCGGAGGTGAACGCCAACTCGCTCTAATCGCCCGTGCCCTTGTACAAAAGGCAAAGATTCTCATAATGGATGAACCAACGGCAAATCTGGATTACGGCAATCAGTTCAGAGTAATGTGCCGTATCTCCGACCTTGCAAAGGAGGGCTACATCATTATTCTTTCAACACATAATCCGGACCATGCGTTCCTGTATGCAAACCGGGTCCTGATGATTCAGAGCGGAAAAGTGATTGCAGACGGCAGACCGGATGATGTTCTGGATGCAAAACTGATCAGGGACGTCTATGGCGTGGATGTTCACATCGAGGAATTCCAGTCAAAAGCCCGTCATCACAAACTCTGCATCCCGGTAGAGGGTGGCGTGGATAAGCAGAAATAGAGATGCATGTAAATAGGATTTATTTAACATAGTTGATTTTATTCTGGGTCGTATATATATCCAAACCACCTACTTTTTAGGTGAAGTATGAAAAGGACAGTAGTAATATCTACCATTCTGATCTTTGCCATTGTGTGTATGGCATTCTGCGGCAATGTTTCCGCAGAGGAGACCAGAGTATTTACTGATGATGCCGGGCGTGAAGTCACACTCCCGATCACCATCGAATCAGTCTCTCCTGCAGGTGCCGTGGCACAGATTATGCTCTATACACTTGCTCCGGATCTCTTTGTCAGTGTCGCAAACCCATTCACCGAGGAAGAAAAAAAATATGTTGACTCCCGTCTTCTTACTCTGCCGGTCACCGGTCAGTTTTATGGTTCCAAATCGACGATGAACGCTGAAGAAATTATGGAACTCAACAAAAGTCTGGGAATCGATGTAGTTCTGGACGTCGGGGAAGTGAAGAGCAGTGTGAAAGAGGATCTTGATATCATCCAGTCACAGACAGGAGTCAGTTTTGCATTTGTTACCCAGAATAACCTCACTGATATTCCTGCATCCTACATTACTCTTGGAAACCTTCTCGGAATTCCGGAACGCGGTCAGGAACTTGCGGCATATACGCAAATTCTCCTTGCCGAGTTTGCATCGGGTATGGAAAAGGTCGGAGATAACAAGGTTTCGCTCATCTACGTA
>DATESH010000034.1:0-2649 GCA_035270965.1 Methanocorpusculum sp. | reverse complement strand
CAAAAATCCAGGCAATCGCTGACAAAAATGCCGAAAAATACGGCATTGATATTGAGTAAAATCAATATCGGATTATTTTTACTCAACATTCTTTTTTTGTATTCAGTTTCGTTACGGCAAAACAGCAGGTATACCTGATAATTCAGCCAGGAGAACACACGGAAAACCCCAATCACGAAGTACGAAGTACACGAAAAAAGGTGAGGGATTCTCTTCTATTTAGATATCCTTCATCGGCTTTCTCTTCAACCGGAGATAACGTGCCCCGACAATGAGGAATACAAAAGCCCAGACTCCAAGGAAAATATAAAGCAGCGGCTCGCGGACGTCATCGTAAAATGTGAGCGAAGCCGTTTTTGTATCCCCGAAAGTAACCATCGAGCCGTAGGATGAATTATCAGACGGAGAATTAACACCGCCGCTTCCAATGGTCCCGAGAATCAGATGCCCGGTCTGGAACTTCTCCGGCAGATAGATGGTTACATTGTATGATTCGGCATACTTTGCGTAGACCTGATTATTCTCTATCTTCACCGAATAGTTCAGCGTGTAGTTTCCTTTTGGAAAAGAAACGGTCATTCCATCCTGCTTATACTCAATGACACCGGTTTCATTCTGAATCGTCAGATTATCTACCGTCAGGGCAATATCCTCACCTAAAAAGCCCGGCTTCATGAGCAGAAACTCACTCTGATTAATCAGAGCGGCATTCGCATACAAGACGCTCCCGTCTTCAGATACAAAATACGTTGCTGAATTTGCAGCCGCAGGGACTGCAAACAGGGCAAACAGAATCACAAGAATGCTTACAATACAGCAAGCAGTGCTTCGATGGTTGGGTCTATCTCGATTGGCGGTGCGCATTGTTTAATTACGGTTTCCGGATCTTTCAACAGGTGACCTGTGACAACACAGACAATCTTCTCATCACGGTCGAGAAGTCCCATTTCTGCCATCTTACGGATACCTGCAACAGAAGCTGCTGATGCCGGTTCCACACCGATACCTTCGTATCTGGCAAGGTCGCGCTGCATGGCAAGAATTTCTGCATCGGTTACAGACTCAGCGGTTCCGCCGGTCTCACGGATTGCACGGAGAGCTTTCTCCGCATTAACCGGGGCACCGATACGAATTGCCGAGGCAACCGTTTCCGGATTCTGCTCAACAACAATTTCTGAGAGATGACCTTTGATTGCAGAAACAATCGGACATGCACCTGCTGCCTGAATGGCAGTCATCCTCGGCAGGGTGTCAATGTAGCCGACATCACGCCACTCGCAAAGACCTTTGTAAACAGCAGAGATGTTCCCTGCATTACCGACCGGCAGAACGAATCTGTCCGGAACACAGCCAAGCTGATCGACCACTTCAAACCCGATGGTCTTCTGACCCTCTAAACGGTAAGGGTTGATAGAGTTCAGCAGATAAATTCCATGAGTGATGCAGAGTTCGTGAACCATCTCAAGAGCGCGGTCAAAGTTACCACGAATCGAGATGACTTTCGCACCATGCATAAGTGCCTGGGCAACTTTTCCAAGGGCCACATGACCCGCGGGAAGTAAGACAATGGCCGGCATATTGGCTTTTGCAGCGTAAACCGCCATCGAAGCCGACGTATTGCCGGTAGAGGCGCAGGCAACGATATTCTTGCCGAGCTGCTTTGCCATGGAAACTCCGAGCGTCATACCACGGTCCTTAAAAGAACCGGACGGATTCATTCCCTCATGCTTTGCATATAGGTTGTCAAGCCCGAGTTCTTCACCGAGTCTCTCCAGATGATAGAGAGGAGTTCCTCCCTCCTGAAGGGTGACCGGCTCGATTTTCACCGGCAGAAACTCCTTGTATCTCCAGAGTTTGATTGGACGCTTCAAAAGCTCTTCGTGGGAGATGGTGATTTCGTCAAGATCATATTTAACGGCCAGCAAGTGACCGCATTTCTCACAATTATACACAATTGCGTCCGGAGGATACTCGGCGCCGCAGTGTACACAGACGAGTTTATACATGACTATGTATTTGTTCCTCTGGGATTAGAAGGTTATTCTCGAATCGCTTTTTTCGCGGGAACACCCGATACCCGGACGAAGATGACCCAGAGTACAATCGGGACCAGAAGTGAAAGAGGATACGCAAATTGTGCAGGAATAAATTTGAGTATTGTGAGAGAGAAGATACTGACCGCTGCAAAGAGAAGAATTACCGCGTAGACCGTTGGATTTATGTCTGTGCCGTCACCTTTGATTGTTCCTCTGAGCCGGCTGAAACTGAAAGGATAGAAGTAATGGATTCCTGAATTATCACAGGTGTCTTCAATTAAGTGAAGGAAACAGCCAAGCAGGAAGGCAGCGCCGAATAGATAAATGAGGTAGTTGTTATAGAGGAAACCCAGGTATGGAACATATGAAAGCGCGAAACAGATCAGCCAGATATAGAAGGTGAGGAGAACTGAGATAAGCAAAATACCTATTGGCGAGTGAGGAAGTTCACGATGTCCATGGATGGCATATATTTTTTTTCCGAAAATTATGCGGAAAATTAACTGAAGCGGTTTATAGCAGGTATAGTAGATAGCGTAGCCGAACATCGGCGTGAGATGAAATTTTTTGCCGCCGGCTCCGGGAATTTCTGAATGATAGATAGCAGCTTTCT
>DATESH010000033.1:0-6384 GCA_035270965.1 Methanocorpusculum sp. | reverse complement strand
ACAAGTGAGATTCATCACACTGATCTTTATATCGACAGGTTTGCGGGACCTGTGTATGTAACAGGATACAAAGATACTATCCCACCGGTGGATGCCGGCGAAAATCTATTCATCGCAGGGATGTTCTCTCCTGAAAATTATCCGGAGAGAAGTATGGAAGGATCGATTTCAGCAGGCATGAATGCTGCAAAAATCTTAGAGGAGAAAAATCGTTGACACGCGTAACCGTCACTGCAGTAATTCCCGTTTTCAATGACGTGGAAGCTTTGAAGACAGCAATCCCGAAATCAATCGAAGCACTTGAAGCATACGGAAAAAGTTTTGAACTAATCATTGCAGAAGACGGAAGTACCGACGGAAGCCGCGAATATGTGGAGGAGTGGGAGAAAAAAGATGCAAGGGTCCGACTGCTTCACTCTGATGAGCGGCAGGGAAGAGGCAGAGCTCTCAACCGTGCACTTGCCGAATCCAGGGGAGAGATATTCTGTTATTATGATGTCGATCTGGCAACCGATATCAAACATCTCCCTGAACTTCTCGGAAGAATCGAAGACGGGGCAGATGTTTCGACCGGTTCGCGTCTGATGAAAGACAGTACTATTGTCAGAAGCGGCGACCGGGAAATCGCAAGCAGAGGCTATAATTTCCTGGTCAGATTGTTCCTTGGAAGTAGACTCAGGGATCACCAGTGCGGGTTCAAAGCCTATAAATCCGCGGTTCTTCGGGAACTCATACCGAAAATCCAGGCACCTCACTGGTTCTGGGACACGGAATCACTTGTGCTTGCACAAAAAGCAGGACTTAAGGTAGACGAATTTCCAGTCGTTTGGACGCAGGGTCCGGGCACTACCGTCAGATTCAAAGATGTGAGTAATATGGGTAAAGACATCCTGAAGATGTGGTGGAGACTGCATGTGGAAAAAAGTTAGTGCCATTGTTATTCCAACGCTGATTGCCGTTGCCTTACTGGGGTTCATGTTATTCCGTGTATGGGGTGATTTACAGGAAAACATTGAAGGCATTCTGGAATCACTTGTCCCGTCATGGCTCATTGCGGCAGTAGGTATCTGTATTCTGGCATGGTTCTTACGGGGATTCAGATATCAATACATCGTAAAACGTCTCGGGACAGAAATAGGACTCATCTTTTCCACGGCATGCATCTACGTTTCTCAGACGGCAAACCTGATCATTCCTGCACGTCTCGGCGACTTTGTGAGAATGTTCATTCTCAAACATGAGAAGGAGATGCCCTACACAAACGGTTTCACTTCACTTATTGTTGAAAGAGTGTATGACATTCTCATACTGGCAGTCCTCGGTCTGTGTTCTCTGCCGTTTTTGATCAGTCTGATTCCCGCAGATTATGCATGGTTTATCTGGCTGATCATCTTTGTACTGATCGCCGGAATTATGGGAATCATCATTCTCCTGCTTGCCAAGTGGATGCATGCAGAGAACAAGATCCTGAAAAAAATTCTGGAGATCTTTGCACAATTCAGACAGGTGTCCTCTAAAGTATCATCTCTTGGCATTCTCTCGGGAACTTCTATGATTATCTGGATGATGGATGTTCTCACCTGTTATCTTGTCTCTCTGATGTTTTCCGTGCAGATTCCGTTCATGCTGATTCTTCTCGCTATTGTTATCGGAAATCTCATAAAGGCGGTCCCTATCACGCCCGGAGGGATTGGAACATATGAGGCTGCCCTTGCAATTGTTTTTGAAATCGGCGGAGTTGCCTCGTCAACCGCTTTCCTGATTGCGGTAGTCGACCACCTGATTAAAAATCTCGTAACACTTGCCGGAGGAGTGGCTTCTTTATACTACTTTGGTGACTGGTCGGTGTCTCTATTGAAGAAACTCTTCAAAGAAGACGCACATAAACTCAAAGAGGAAGAGGATAATCTCTGAGATTATGCCCCTGAAATAGATGGAGATATTAAGGACTACTCCAAATAATATTACAGGAAAGATGTGATCAATGCTCACTGAAGATATGACTATAGATGGTTTCTACAGCAGTATAGATCCCCATATTGAAAAAACACAGAACCCCGGCTTTCTGGAAGAACTAATACGTGATGTCAGGTTTCCTAAGAATTCCTCGGCTCAAAAACTGATAGTCTCCCTCGGTTCCCCGATTGTAACGAAGTTCCGCATGAGTCGGAGATTTGTCGACACCTCTTTGGGTGGATTCTGGAAGGAAGCACATGACGGGGTATTTACTCACGAGAAAGAATACCGAATCCTTTATGATCTGCTTGCAGATGACAAATCCCGCCGAACACTAATCTCTATGCTCCAGTACCGGTTAACAGAGGATATGAGAATATACCATAAGGAAGGGGATTTCGCCTTCAAACAATATTTTGATAAAAAAATCGTATCACTGAACGATCATGAGGTCTTTATCAACTGCGGCGGATACCGCGGAGATGTCACAGAGATGTTCATTAACAGTGTCAGTGATTTTTCCAAGACCTATTTTTATGAACCAGACCCGAAAAACTATGCCATCGCAGTCGATTATTTTTCCGACTGGCAAAAAGATGTCTTCAACAAGATTGTTTTCAGAAACTGCGGTATCGGTAAAGAGAACGGAACTACCTCCTTCGATCCAAACGAGAGCGAAGATTCACACATAAGCGAAACCGGGGCTGCCACCATACAGATAGTCTCCCTTGATGAGGATATCAGAGAACCTGTTTCGTTCATAAAAATGGATATCGAAGGTTTCGAGCGGGATGCACTTGAAGGAGCAAAAAATCACATAACCTCAGACCATCCAAAACTTGCCATCAGTGTGTATCATAAACCGGATGATCTTTGGGATATCCCAAAACTCATTAGAGAGTATAATCCGGATTATACCTTTTATCTGCGACAGTACTCGCCATATCCATGGTGGCCCTGCGAGACAGTAATCTATGCTGTCTGATTTGGAATAAATACGGTGCAGAATATTTCATAATCAGTGTAATCGGAGTACAATAGTGAACACCACGGAGTGATGCCGGGTCGGGATCAGTTCATTGGATGGTAACATTATTTATCAAAGATGGATGAACTAATTAATAGAATATCCCCCAGGCAACCTAATCCTCTATGATTTCATTCGAATCCCAGATACTTACCGTCATTCTCTGGCTTGTCGTCATAAAATTCTGCCAGATTACTCTATACCCTTACCTCAGACCGGCACTTGGAAAAATATCATATGGGCTGGCATATCCTATCGGGATTCTCCTTTTGACAATTATATCCTGGTACCTCGGTCTTATCGGTCTACCGGTTCAGCTTGTCCTTATTCCCTTCGCAACCCTCGGCGGATTTGCATTATACAAAAAACAATACCTGAAAGATGACCTGAAAAGTCAGATTACCTGGGACATTATCTTTCTTTCCGCATTTGCTCTTCTTCTGATTGTCCGGTGGTTCAGTCCGGGAATCATCCCCTCGGGTGAGAAGTTCATGGACGCTGCATTCCTTGGAAGCATCATGCAGAACCCGGTTGTCACCCCGATTGATCCCTGGTTCGCCGGAGAAAACCTCAACATCTATTATTATCTCGGGCACTGGATGATGGGTGTCCTTGGAATTCTTGCTCTTGGGACAAGCACCGTCGTCTTCAATCTGATGATCCCTACGATTTTTGCCCTGGCATCGGTGTCTGCCTATGCGATAGGAGTTCTGCTTCTCAAACGTCACCATTGGCTCCCGATGCTGGTTCTTATCATCCCGAATGCGGCGCTCATCTGGAATGCATTAACCAGCGTAGGAGCTATCCAGGCATGGTGGAATTCCACACGGGTAATCGGAAACGGGGTAACTATCAATGAATACCCTCTCTTCTCTTTTTTGTGGGGCGACCCCCATGCACATCTGCTCGGCTGTTTTAATCAACTGCTTTTCATCTGTCTGCTTGCAGTGATGATGACCAGATGGCAAAATCTGAAAGGCTGGGGAAAATATCTGTTAATCGGGCTTCTTTCGCTTTCCCTTGGTACAATGCCGGCCATGAACTCGTGGGACGTAATGATCTACGCCGGCGTGTATCTCGTCGTCGCGTTTATGGTCTGGTGGAGATTCGACATGCACCAGTTCGGGAAACTCCTGCCGTTCGCTCTCGTGCCGGTACTGTCCATACTCTCCTATGCCCCATTTTTGTATCAGATGCTTACAGCCGGCGGGTCAAGCATTCAGGGATTTTTCCTTGTTACTACACCATCTCCGATAATTGAATTCCTCGGAGTGTACTTGTTCTTCCTTGTAATTTTTGTCATCTACGGATTTTCCATTCTGAAAAAATATCCCTGGCTGATTGCACTTCCGATAATCCTCGGACTCTTTGGATATGCATCTTTGGGTATAGCCCTCTTCTGTATCATCCTTTTACTCTTAAAGAAGGAGTGGAAGCCGGAAATTATATTCGGGGTAATCGGACTTGCCATTCTGGTTTTTATGGAGATATTCTATCTCAGGGATTACATGGGTGATACGTATTACAGGATGAACACTGTCTTCAAATTTGGATTTTGTGCATGGTTCATCCTCGGAACCTCCTCGCTGATTATTCTTGGAAAATGGTTCCAAAACAGGTTTACGAATATGAAAAAGAAGCATGTATTGGCAGCAGCATGCGTGATTTTCATCTGTCTTGCAGGTTTATTTGTTGTGGGAGGTATCAATCTCGGATATCCCGGCGGAACGCTGGATGGAGAAGCGTGGCTGGATACCTCACACCCGGCAGATTATGAGGGGACACAATATCTTCAGAGTGCAGCTTTGCCCTCGGACATAATTGTCGAAGCAGTTGGAACATCCTACACCTACAGTTCGCGTATCTCTACGATGACCGGTCTGACCACTATTATTGGCTGGGCAGGACATGAATCCGGATGGAGGACAGGAGTCGGAGATATATCCACACGGATGGCGGATGTGAAATCCATCTATGAAGACCCGGCACAGACAGTATCTCTGATGAACAAATACGGGGCAACGTATCTCTTCGTCGGAGAACTTGAACAGGAAATGTACACCGTGAACCTGCCTCTGCAGGATCTCGTGAATGTATTTTCATCAGAAAATGTGGATATTTATCAAATCAGGTAATCCATGTCAGGCATTGACTAACACGCCGCCGCATTAGTGGTATAATCCCCGGTTATAATGATGGTGAGGGGCGCAAACGTGCCATCCCCGAATCGCTACATGTCTGGAGAATCTTGGAGATTCTTTTGAGAGAAGCAACGTTGAGGATGCAAGTACAGAAGACACTCCTGCCATAATGTCAAAGCGCGGGGGAGGGATATGGGGCACCGGGGGTTTTACACTGGCAGATCGCTGCCATTATATAATATCATAAATATCGTTTGTGTGGAAACAGGGTAAAAAGAGCAGTGTCGGGCAAAAAGACATTATTTTTATGGGAGGGGGCATTCTGAAACTTGTCTGCCGACTCCGGATTCTAAAGAAATACCCAAAAGACATATGAGATATCCCGAGGGCTGTCAACCATATATTTATCTCAAATTCACACCCATAAGTATAGTTACGCCAGCAACGGTTACCCCATACGGGGGAACAAATCGGATTCATTCTGAGACTGTTTTGTACCTACCAGTATGACCGCTGATGAGCGATGACAGAGGGTAAAACCTCTCGAGTGAAGTGAGTATATTATGGCAAAGATTTACCAGATGTTTGAAGTTCCACAAGAACTTCAGAATAAAGCACTTGAAGCTCTTGAGCTTGCACGTGACACCGGAAAGATTAAGAAAGGCGCAAACGAGGCAACCAAAGCCGTCGAGCGTGGAATTGCAGCACTCGTCTTAATCGGCGCAGATGTAGCACCCGAAGAAATCGTCATGCACATTCCCGGACTTGCAGACGAGAAAGAAATTCCGTATGTTTTCATCAACAAGCAGGCAGATATCGGAGCCGCATGCGGTCTTGATGTTGGATGCACTGCAGTTGCAATCGTTAAAGTCGGCAAAGGTAAGGAACTCGTAGAGGGCCTTGGCAATCAGATTAAGGCATTGAGAGGATAAATTCATGCCCGATGATGCAACGCCAGCAGAAGTTATTGAGGTTCTCGGTCTTACGGGTATGCACGGTGAGGCAGCCCAGATTAAGTGCCGTGTCCTTGATGGCTCAAACAAGGGGCGTATCATTACCCGTAACACTTTCGGACCTATCCGTGAGGGTGACATTCTGATGCTCCTTGAGACGGAACGCGAAGCAAAGAAACTTTCCAGACGGTGAGCAAAATGGTGGATACATATACATGCAGTTACTGTGGAAAGCAGCTTGAACCTGGAACAGGTAAGCTCTTTGTTAGAAAAGATGGTGCAGTTTTCTATTTCTGTTCATCCAAAT
>DATESH010000032.1:0-9867 GCA_035270965.1 Methanocorpusculum sp. | reverse complement strand
TGCCTGCTCCCCGTCATCCTCGGCAATCCGTTTCATGAAATACACAATCACCTCATCGCCGCCCGACTGCCTGAAAATCCTCCCTGTTTTCATGTGAATATACATGTTAAAGAAAACCATGTTGGCATCCGGCGGGTTTTTGATGATTTCCGCAAGTTTTTCCGCGGCCTTTTCAGGGGTAATATCTTTCCTGAAGACCAGCCGGGATACAAGATAGACCTTCTCAAGGTCTTCCCTGCTCCAGACAAATGCTTCTGCCATACTAAGTATGTTGCTGGATTCTCGGATATAGGTTTTGGACTCACGGTCACTATTTCGATATGCCTAAGTATGTCCGAGGATGAATGCTATTCAATGCAAACACTCCTCTCCACCCCATTCAAGGCAGTCCTCTTTGACATGGATAATACTCTCTTTGATTTCATTGAGGCTATGAAGAGAGGATGTAATGCGGCTGCTGAATCTGTCGGGGAAGGGACCGGAGAAGAACTTCTGAGCTATTATCTCCGGTGGAAATACCATTTCGAGGACCATACGAACCTTCAGGATTTCATGATGGCGCATAACCGCTTCTCCGTGGAGAGATATTTTGATGCGGTCCGCGCTTTCGATGAGGCAAAAATGAAGGGACTCAAACCGTATTCCGGAATCGAAGACGTCCTCTCAGGACTGAAATCATCAGGCTATCACTTAGGCGTTGTTACCGATGCTTTTTCCTACGCAGCGGACTCAAGGCTCGACTATTTGGGGCTGAAGAAGTATTTTGATATTCTTGTCGGCTATGATACGACCGGCTACAAGAAACCGCATTATGCGCCGTTTGAATGTGCGCTCAACCTGCTCGGGGTGGCATCCTATGAGACGGCATATGTCGGTGATTCCATCCGCCGTGATATTGAACCGGTCAAGTCACTTGGGATGACTCCTGTATATGCAAGGTATGGGGACCGGAACTTTTTCGATCGTCCGTCCCTGCCCTGCCCGTCAAAAGTTCTCATCGCGGATACCCCGCCTGACATTCTCCGTCTTTTGAAACCGTAACTATTCTAATGTTTCATTACTAATATCAACTCAGAAAATGATACTCGATACAAATTTTCTGGCACGTATTGCTCCATATATTGAGCCGCTCACAGATGAAGAGCGGTCTGTTTATATTGCCGAAGGTGAAGAATCAGTAAAAATACGGGCGGAAGAGGGGATGCCTCCGAAAGATTATCTCCAGCTTGTTGAAAATATCGGCTTGTATCTTGGAAAAACCTCGGGAGAAGGCTTTGAATCACATTATCAGAAGATATCCCTTCCGGGTAATAAGACGCTTCTCGTAATCCAGCTGCCGGGCGGAGGAAATATGAATGTGTTTCTGACCCCTGCCGGAAAAATGATTCTTGATACCGGATATGGTTGTTATTATAAGGATTGTGAGAAGATGCTCACATCCATTGGCGCGGGTGATTTTTCCGATGTAGGATTTGTGGTCTGCACGCACGGGGATGCTGATCACTGCGGAGCGTCAGGCTATTTCCCGGTTGCTCCGGTTATGCACCCGGTCACACACGCTCTTCTGAAGAGCGGAACCCGCGGATATGCCTCGCCTAATGGACGGGAAATCCTGGAAAAATTCTATACGACGACTATTAACACCTATTCCCGGATGTATGTTCCGGATGAAGTCAGGCTGTGTAATACAGAACCGATCAAAAAGCACGGGCTCTTTTCGATAATTGATGAGTTCAGATTTGCTGATATGCGTTTTGAGGTCTGGGCAAGTCTCGGCGGGCATATTGCCGGTCAGATTTTCCTGTATGAGCCGAATGAGGGACTGCTTTTCACGAGTGATGCCCTGCTGAATTTTGCGACGCTCACTAAAGAACGTGCCAATTATAGTTCGATTGCCGATTCGATGATAGGTTCGGTGAATGTTAACAGTGAAATTGCAAGGACTGAACGCCATGAACTTATGCGTATTGCAAAGGAGATGGACGACGATTTGAAAAAATCCGGCAGACGGCTTTTAATCTGCTGTGGTCACGGGGCTGTTTCGATTCTTGATGAGAAGGGAATGCTCTCTCCATACAGCGAACCATGGTATTATTCCGCAAAATGCTGCTGAATTAATACATACTTATACTTTTTAGTGGGTGATGTGAATACATTTTTTAAAATATTCCCGATATATACTAAAAAAGCATTTGTTTTTTTCAACTTAATTTGTTCCTCAATGAAAGACATAATAATCTATGACAACTTATTAGGTAATCAGCGAGTCAGAGTGACCCGCGAGAAAGAAACAAGCGAACATGCTCCAGCAGCCGGATGGTATTTGTAATACAAGGATGCAGAAGAACCTTGTGTTCAACACTATGGTTGTCTTACTGGCTCCCGCGGTGCCTTGCTCATTACCGGTTGCCTTACGGCACCAGTAGTGTCCTGCCAGTTTTTGGCTGCTAAAGCAATCGCCACCAACAGTTCACCTCTGGGTTGGTTACAAAAATCATAAGCACACACCACACACCACACATTTTCATCAATGAGGGAGGTAGCCAATCCCGAAAGTATATCACCTACTTTCAAACGGTACAGCTCCATGGCTGTATCAATCCCTCTTTGCAGTATCTCCTGTAAGCATACGTATTTTTATTTTGGGAAATATCCTGGATTTTTTTCAAAACCGGGATCTCTGATTCAATACTGTTTTTCGGGTTCAGCTGATGTTTCCCGGCTTACGCGAATCCAGCATGATTTCCAGATAGGATTTGGTCAGCCGTTCACCATGAATTCCCGCCATATCCGCGGTTTGATTGATCACCGAAATTGCCTCATCTTCGGTGAGGGAGAACGATGCTTCAATCTCCGAGAAGGTCCCGACTCCCGGCAGATTATCCAGTGTAACGATTGCATCGCGGCACTGGTATATTTCACGGTGTTTAATGACTTCGGCGGTCAGATGAAAACCGAGCCGCTCAAGAATCAGACAGTAGTCTTCCGCTGAGGAAAGGTCAACAATGATCTCTTCTCTGGATTTGAAACCCTCGCGCCCGACTTTCGGACCTTTATAGGTGACGTTGGGCGGCATGGATTTTCCGCATGTCTGGTTTGTCAGATATCTGATTCTGAGCGCTTCATCTGTCACGGCAAAATCCCTGTGGGGGGCGTTATAATAGAGATCATGCTCGTCCTGATCGGCAATCAGTTCAGCCCCGTTTCTGAGAAGATTCTCTCTGATCGTATCAAGGGAGGGCACTTTCACTTTTATTTCTATTTCAAGAGCCATTGAAATATTATTTGCACGAGGAAAAGTCATAAGCATTTGCTTATGTTCGCGGCGGGAACTTATTATACAATTAATGTTAAATGAACTTTACATGAAAAAGCTGACAGTAGTACTTGGATGTCTCCTCCTTCTCATAGTTGCATGTTCGGGATGTGTCAGTCAGGATACACCCGCACTAAACAACACGACAACAACAGATCCGATTATCGGAACCTGGCAAAGCACTAATTCCTATCCCGTAAATGATGAAGAAGTCTACATCATCTATGGACTATATGATGACAACACCGGATACGCAATGCTGGCAGCCGCCGGCTCAGACGAAGCAGAGAAACTTGACATCTACTGGGGTAATGACGACGGTACATATGTTATTGCCTATGCAAGTGATACCACAACCGTCTATCAGCACACCCTCTCCGCAGATGGAAAAATTCTGACAGACCAGTATGGCGATACATACGTCAAAATCTGAATTATCAGATTATCCCCCTTTTTTTCCTGCAGATTTCCATGAATAAAATATGAAAAAAGGTAATTGAAGTTCCGGATTATTCTTCGTGCTTTGCGTCACACACATTTTTTAGAATAATCTTCGGCTCATCGCCATCGTCCTCAAGCGAGATTACCGCATAATTTCCCCCGGATGCCGGTCCGGGATTCACACAGATCCTCCCCCCGAGTTTTGCGATACCCTTCTGCTCATGGACATGTCCGCAGCAGATGAGATCAAACTCCTTCACGATTTTTGCGATTGGCACTGCTCCGACATGCACATCTTCGGCGACTTCGTCCAAAACTCCGTAGGGAGGTGCATGGGACACCAGAATATTCCACCGGTTTTTCCTGGTCTTCGCACTGATTTCCTGTGCAATCATCTCAAGTTCTTCCTCGCTGTGTTCAAACGGCGTTCCAAACGGCGTGGCATTTGAGCCGCCAATACCCGAAATAGTGATTTTTCCAAGGTCGATGCTTTTTCTGTGAATACAGATAGCATCTGACGCCTCAAGCACCGGGAGAATCTCCCTTTTATCGCAGTTTCCGGGAATCACAAATGTCGGCGCGGGAATGTCTTCAAGAAAAGGGATTACTTTGTCCAGAGAACCGCCGATATCTGTTAAATCACCGCCGATTATCACATAATCAGGATCCTCATTATTGAATATGTCAGAAACAGTATCATACTTTCCATGTATATCGGTAATGAATACGATGTCAGTCATTTGATGATATATTTCCCGTCATAGGATATGAAGTTTGCAAATCGGTTCAGTTCATTTTTCGGTCTTGTGTTTTTATCATATTAGAGAACAAAACTACCTTCATACCATGGAAGACACATATTTATACCATCCGGCAGAGTTTCCCGAACCGCCTGTCCAGGTGAACCATATCTCCTCAACATTTGACATCACCGAAGAACGGGTAATCGTCTTCGCCGAGACCACTTTCACCGTCCTTACCGATAAACTGGGTGAACTCATTCTCAATGCAAAAAATCTGGAAATACAGACCATCCATCAGAATTCCCGTCCATTACAATACACTTATCTGAATAATCTGATTACGATTAAACTTCTGCGCCCGCTTGCAAAAGGAGCGGTGTTCAAAATCGTAACCAATTCCATCTGCCGCCCGACTGCCAACATTCTCGAAGGAATCTACTTCGATGTTACACCCGCAGGTCTCCCGAAAACCATGATTACCCAGTGTCAGCAGTGGGGTTTTCAGCGTATATGCCCATGTGTCGATGATATGCGGGCTAAATGTACCTGGATTACGAGAATAATTGCAGACACCAGGTACACCAATCTCATTTCAAACGGAAACATCGCGAGCGAACGAACGCGTTTCGACGAAACCCGCGATACGATTACCTATCGGAATGATGAACCGATGCCCCCGTATCTGTTCTTCCTCGGTGTGGGGACTTGGGATACCTTCTCCCGCGATTTCATCTATCCGGATGGAAAAAAAGTCAGGCTGGAACTTCTTGCGCCAAAAGGTTCGGACGAATCAAACGCAGATAATGCTCTTGAAATCATGGCTGACAGTATCCTGTGGACATATCTTTACACAGGTCCCGAGCGGTATGATGCTATAGATTTGAGAAATGAAATCTACCGGCTCTGTAAAGTCCGCGACACACTGGCACGAAAGGCAAAGCCTGAAGATGTGGAGGAGGCAATCCTTCCGGTTCAGCGGCATATTGCAGCCCTTAAAAAAGATCTGGTGTGCGGATATCAGTATCCCTATGAAGTCTACCGGGAAATCGCCATGCAGAATTCGGATTTCGGCGGGATGGAAAACACCGGCAATACCACGATTATCGCGAGCCGGATTATGCCGGATGCAGAGATTACGGACGCTTCGTTTGAGTATCTGATTGGCGTTAAGCAGCACGAGTTCTATCATAATCTGAACGGGTCCGGCGTCACGGGGGATACGCCGTTTTCCATATGGCTGAACGAAGCGGTCACGGTCATGATGGAGGATGACTACCTTGCATTCCTTTTTGGAAAAGAGTATGTCAGACTCGAAAACGTCATGCAGATGTACACACCGGGTACCGGAACGTTTTCTGTGGACACCGGTGTTGTCGCAATGCCAATCGAGCCTTCGGGTTTCAATGACCCGAACGATCTTATTTCCTCGGTCACGTATGTGAAGGCTCCCGAGTTCACCCGTATGATCGAGACGATGCTTGGCAAACGTGCATTTGCCTGGGCTCTTGATCTGTATCATAGACGGTTTGCCGGGAAAAATGCCTCGCCGCGTGACTGGCTGCATGCGATGGAGGATGTGGGTCAGACAGACTTTTCGTTCATGGCAGACCGCTGGCTGAAACAGACCGGCTATCCGGTTGTATCTGCGGAGGCGACCTACAATGCGGAAAAGGAATGTGCAGAGATTACTGTTTCGCAGAACGTACCAAAAGGGAAGATTCCGTGGATCTTCCCGTTTACCGGTCGTCTCATCAATGATGAGGGAGTAGTCGCTGCCGAGTTTATGGAAAAAGTCGATGCAGAGAAGATGACATTCGAAGTGCCGTGCCCGGGCCCGTTTGCTTTTTCCGTCTGGAATCCGAATCATGCGGCGTATATAATGATGGATCTCACATCTTCCGAGGATGAGCTTTATAAGCATCTGAGGTATAACGCCGATATAGTAACCAGATTCCTGATGCACTGTGCCCTCTTCGAGCGGGAGATGGTGAAACTCTGCCGTGATGAATCGGCAGAAGTCTCGCAGCGTCTGGCTGATGAGTTTATGAATGAGCTGGCCGATCATGCGGAGATGGATAGTGTGGGGACGCTTGCTCTGACACTTTTTGAGTCGGTGAATGATCCGGAGTTTGCATATTCATATACGAAGCTTTACCATGCGAAGAAGCGGTTTATGTCGGCAGTCGCCGAAAAAAATTCAGGAATCCTGAAGGCACTTCTCGGAGCATATACAAAGACCCCTGCAAAAACCGGATCCCCGTCGGAGCTGGCACGTACATTCAAGGCACGGAGTGTGAAGAATCTGATTATCCGGCTCCTCGCAACGCTGGATACGCCGGAGATTCACACTTTATTAAAGGAACGGTATGATAACGCTGTCTGTGCAACTGACCGGATGAATGCTCTTTCGCTGTATCTTTCGAGCAGTGCCCCTGACCGTATGGAGATGCTGAACAGAGAACTCAACCGGTCGAAGGATAAGCCGGTTGCTTTTGAGAATTTCATCTCGGCGGTTTCCGGAACGTATTCTCCTGATACTGTTCTTTATCTGAAGACAATCGAGTCCTCGGAGTATTTCCATGCCGAGCAGTCGGGGGAGAGCCGGTCTTTGTATCTCAGGTTTGCGGAGAATAGGAAGGTTTCGCTCGAAACAGAAGCGGGAAGAGAGTTTCTGGAAAGTTCACTATTGCGTCTTGCAAAAATCAATGAATACAATACGACATGTATGCTTTCGGTGTTTTCCCATATGAATTCGTATGCGGAAGAGGTGAGGATACCGCTTCTCCGGATTCTTGAAAATCTGCGGGACAAGGTTCACGAGGCAGATTCCCCGGCAGTTCACCGGACCGCATGCCAGATTCTTGAATTGGTTCAGCGTAAGTGAAGAGGATAACCTTTTTTTTGGTTGATCCGCATTTTGATTTTTTTTATTCTTATTATTCTCATCAGGTGCAGATTGTCATTACCCGGAATATATGGTCGTCCCTGATTTTCCAAGGAGCATCTACGGGTTTGCGCCCATGAGATTTTTCTGCCAGATTTCACCTAAGGTGTAGTCTTCGAGCCAGTCCTGGAGTTCCTGCGAATCGGGGCGGATGATGTCGGTTGCGCCGTTTTTGGTCTCTGCGATGAGAATATCCTCCGGAGAAAAATTGGTTACGAGTCCGGGAGACTGGGTGGATATGATAATCTGGGAGGTTTTGCTCGCTATATGAATCAGATCTGCAAGAGTATTTACTGCGGACGGGTGGAGTCCGAGTTCCGGGTCATCAATGATGATAAGTTTTTGGGGTTCGGGTTGGAGGAGAAGGGTCGCAAGGGCAATGAATCTGAGTGTGCCGTCTGAGATAGAGGCTATCGGGAATGTGTAGTGTTCGCTGTTTTTGTCCTTCCACCGCATTCTGACGGTGTTTCCATCTTTGGTCAGCGTGAAGACGAAGTCTTTGAATTCTGGATGGACAACGGTGATTACTGTGATTATATGCTTGTAGTTTTCCGGGGCGGTGTTTTTAATATGGTAAAGGAAGGCTGCAAGGTTTGCCCCGTCGGGGAATAGGTATTGGATTTCGTCAATATCGCAGACACGTTTCATAGGGGAGTGACTCCCTGTATCATGAAAATGATAGAGTATGAGGGGGGAGAGCAACTCCCGGACTCTCAGTTTGAACTGGTCAATCTCCTGTTCTTTCTTTTCCGAAGGGGTTGAGCCGAGTGTGGTTTTCAGGTCCGGGTGACAGGTATCATCTGTATGATTTTCCTTAAGATAGGTAAGTGTCTCTCCCGGCACGGTCTCTGCAAGTGACTGGGTGTTAAGTATTGCAGAGTCATTATTGTCGGCAAGGAGGCTGCATGAATACTCCATTTCTCCGAGTATCAGATTGATTTTTATTTCCCGGGTGGTTTTTGTTCCATAGTGGAAGATGGCATTTGCCCCGCCGTTCAAATCTATATAGAGTTGGATATTTTGTTCAGCTATGGCTTTCAGAAGGTCGAATATCCCCAGGAAGTTGCTTTTTCCGGATCCGTTAGCTCCAAGGAGGATGTTTATCCTGCCGAAGTCCACGGTGGTTTTTCTGATAGAGCGAAAGCCCTCTATTTGTATGGAATTGAAAGACGGAGTGTCCATGTGCTTCGTTATAGTCCCGCTGGGTATTAATGGTATATTTCGGGGACAATAGACTCCGGTAAGATCCATTCTGTGAGAGCAGATCAGGATAATCCGGTGTGATTGCCGGAACGACGACATGGTCGCCGGATGTAAACTCTCTGACCCTGCTTCCTGCAAATTCCGGGGGAAAAATACAATCTCAAATGTATTGACCTGATTTCATCACCAAATGTAAGTATTGCGATACATTCCCTCATATTTGAGTTATCTGGAATATCCCGGGAACAGTATTGAGTGATCAATTATTTACATGATAGGAAATACTATATGGAATTACAACTTACTACCAGTAAGCGAGTTTAGCGACCCGCGATAGGGGCAGGTTTATTACGCACATAGCAGGCATGCGCCACACTCATTAAAACAGCATATGCGTTATCCTGCCCACACCAGCTGTTCAACTCCTGATTGGTTACAGGAACTCCATAAAACACCAAAACAACACGAATTTATTATTATCAGGAACGTAACCAACTATGAAAGTCTCCCTCAAAACTTTCAAAGGCACAGCCGACAGGTTGTGCCAATCCCTCCATACTTACTATTTTATTTTTAAAAAAGTGAAAATGAATAAGATATCCTATTCGGTTTTTTCCATAAACAGAGTTGTCATCTTGGCAATAGCAATCCGTTCCCCGATTACGACCGCCGTATCTCCCACTTCGAGAATGGTATTTCCGTCCGGAGAAACAATCGCCTCCTCTCCCCCTTCCCGTTTCACTGCGATCACCGACACGCCGTAACTCATCCGAAGATGTATTTCAGAAAGACTCTTCCCTGCAATCTCGGAGTTTTTCCCGACATGGATCTGCTCAACAGATGTATGATTCTTGGAAAGTTTATCATCAGCCCATTTTGCCCGAAGTCTCAGAGAATCAAAAATTCCGTATTTTGGTTCATGTTTTATATTTAAACCAACCGGTTTATTAAGATACTTATCGTAAACCTCATTTCTGGCCTGTTTTGTATACAGTTCCAGATCCTGAACCGGCACCTGCTGATTTGAAAGAATCCTGCGGAAAATCTGAATTGCCACCTCTTTCTCATCAACAACGACCTCATCAGCTCCGAGATGATAGAGGTCCCCCGTCTCTGAAATAAATCTGGACCGTGTAATAATCCCAATCTTTGGATTCAGCCTCCGTGCAACAGAAATAATTGCTTTAATCGATTCTATCTGCGGAATAGAAATCACAATC
>DATESH010000031.1:0-7176 GCA_035270965.1 Methanocorpusculum sp. | reverse complement strand
TGCAAGGGAACAAATTTTGAGGGAGCGTGGAGAAATCCACAAACCCGTTTTTCGTAACTCTTTCCCTCGGGCCTGTAGCTTAGTGGTGGAGCGCCCGGCTCATAACCGGGTGGTCGTGGGTTCGAACCCCTCCGGGCCCATCACTTTTTCAAACAAACGGTCGATTTTTGTAAATATTATCTGAACCAGAGTATATTTCTTTCAGAGAAATTCCCACAAAATTTTCGCAGGAATTGTGAAATCAATCCACATTTTATCACAGTGAACTGCACAACCCGATTCATATTTATCGATGATTTTATATTCAATAGTACCATGGATCTGAATATCATCATCCTGCTGTAAATCCGGTATGTTTTCATCAGATTCATCATCCCTGCGGTCATCATAACTGCCGGATGCACATAACCCGCGAGGGAACAGCAGAACCCGGAAATTCACCTGATGAATATAACCATCCCATATGCGCCCATCCCGATTTCCAGTGAAGCGGGCACGCCTTCTTTGGAGCAGAGGGCTATCCACAGGTATGCCGTTCCTTCGATGTGATCGATGAACTCAACCAGGCCACCCGCTTATGACAAATTATCGGTCCGAGGTTATACATTATATCAGTTCCAGACAGATTTGCGGAATTTTGCCACGTTTCCCCCACAATCTACTTCTCGGAAGAACTATCTCCCGGATACATAGACCAGACTCATGTTATCCTGATCCATCCTTTTTTTGCGTTGGAACCGGCTGGTATCAAGAGAAAATCCCCATATGACCAATTCCTTTTCCTATATTCCCGTTTCATACCCTACATCATTTTATTCTCCGGGCATCCCATATATATTGGGACTAGTCCGGGTGGCTTGGCGTCACCTGTAACCTGAAACTGCCAATACGCAGGGGACGAAGTTCGAAGACGGCTGTGGCAGTCTTTCTAATGTTATTCGTTCCAACGTTGATACCTTGTCCTGCGAGGTCAGTGGATGAGATGGATATATCCGGAGGGATATATTTCCTCATAGTTGTGGGCACCGGTCCAGGCCCGGAAGGGAGCAGACCTCACCATAAACGCATGGCGCCCGTAGGGTTGCAGGGCGGAGAAGGAATTTGTAACAGAAGTCAGATGTGCGCTTCCTACCGAGAACATGTCCCAACAATATTCTTTTGAGGATTTTTTATGGCAAAAGTGACAATTATTGGTGCAACAGGTCAGGTTGGCTCGTATGTGGCGCATGCAGTTTCACAGTTTCCACATGTTCAGGAAATGTGTCTGTATGGCAGACCCGGAAACGAGACATATCTCGATGGTCTCGCGCATGATATGATGGACTCTTTTGCAGCCCGTGGAACAAATACCCGTGTAACGATTGGCACGAACCCGAAAGAACTCCGTGGTTCAGATATTATTGTTCTTACGTCCGGCCTTCCAAGAAAAGCTACGCAGTCCCGTCTGGATCTGGCTCTTGTGAATGCACGGATTGTAAAGGAGTATGCAGAACAGGTCGGACGTATGGCACCTGAGTCGATTCTCTTAGTGGTTACAAATCCGGTGGATATTATGACGACCGTTGCTCTGAAATATTCGGGAATGATGCCGCACAGAGTGTTTGGTCTTGGAACGCATCTTGATTCGATGCGGCTGAAGGCATGCCTCGCGGAATTTTTCAATGTGCACGTGAGTGAAGTGCATACGAGAATTATCGGCGAACACGGGGACTCTATGGTTCCCATGTGGTCTGCAACGACGATTGGTGGTATCCAGATTGATAATCTGCTGGGAGTCGCACATGTCCCGCGGGAAAAAATGATGGAGCGGGTGAAAGGGAGCGGCACATATATCATTCAGGCAAAGGGTTCGACGATATATGGGCCGGGTGATGCAATCGCAACTCTGGTACGGACGATTGTCGAAGATGAAAACAGAATGTTAACGGTTTCCACCCATATTCCGCGCGAGGTTCTCGGGCATGACGGAGTTTGTATTAGTGTGCCGACACGGATTACACGGGGCGGCGTGTTTCCAATCGGTGTGAAGTATTCTGAAGAAGAGGAACGGTTACTTGCGGAATCAATCCAGGTAATCAGGGAAACAACGGAAAAAGTCTGTTCCGTACTTGATTCAGACGAGTAAGGGGCAGTAATAAATTTCAATTCTGGATATAGCAAGCTGCACTCGCAAGTCTCCTTTGAGAGATATGCTCAACTAAGGAGAACTCCGTATCTTCAGCGGTCCCTGACCCCGTCACCGGTGATAACAAACTCCCACAGATTTCCTTCTGCCTGGGACCTGTGCTTGAAAACCACTGCACGCCTGAATCCATCATATTTTTCCACACGGATGATTGCCTTGGATATGTGGGACAGGGCAGTCCCGCCAAGCCCGCTCAGACGGTGATGCTCGATGTCCATGAACACTTGGTTTGTTATCAGGACCGGGATATCATAACGCTTGGCAATTCCGAGAAGCACCATCATCTGACGGGAAAGCATTGACAGAGCATCTTTCGTGTCCATCTGCTCCACGCGATAAAGGGCAGTTGCCGAATCAAGTACAATCATCCGGGCATTTCCTGATTTAATCAGCTTTTCTGATTCTGCAATCATCAAACCCTGTTCAGCAAAGGTCCCCGGCTCAAACACATACAGACGTTTTGCATACTCCAACGTTGAGTCGCCGGCGATTTGTGAAAACCGTTCGATGGAAAAACCCTCTGAATCAATATAGACCACCCCGTCTCCATTCCGGAGAACCGAAACCACAGCCATTAGACAGAGCGTACTTTTTCCCGACCCGGCTTCTCCGAAGAACTGCGTAATCATACGCGGTTCAAGACCTCCGCCAAGAAGTTCATTTAGTCCTGAAGCACCTGTTGAAATTTTTTTTACGGCGTCTTCCATGCATCCTCCTCCACAACCCGCTTCACATTCTTAAGCGGCACACCAGAGGATTCCGCAATTTTCTGCAGATCATCAAACTCGGCTTTGCAGGAGTAAACAATCCCGTCCATAGATGCATGCTTTACATTAATCGGATATACAACACCATTTATTACAACACTCTCGGTTGAAATACATCTGTCTGCGACGAACCAGTGAACCATAGGCGTGCAGCGGATACCAAGACTGCACGTTTCACGGGCAAGTACTTTTGCAAGCCGCACAGAGTCGGCCGGCGGTGATATGACCCGCACAAGATATCCCGGTCTCCCTTTTTTCATAATGATTGGAACAAGTGACGCGTCCCGAGCACCCTCACACATCATAGTTGAAAGAACCGACCCGAGAAGTTCACCGGAGATGTCATCAACATTTGTTTCCAGCACATCGACGACGGACTCGCATTCAGCTGCATCGATGATGGACGCACACAGGACATTCGGGTGGTCTGCCGGGTCGCGTGTTCCCGCACCGTAACCGGTTTTGATAAGTTTGCCCGGCTGATTTTTCGTGCCGAAAACATCGTTGAACGTGGCGAGCAAAGCGGCTCCGGTAGGTGTGCAGAGTTCGCCCTCGAACGAGTCAAACAAAACACGAAGATTGGAGGCTTTGAGAATTTCGGAAGTGGCCGGGGCAGGAACCGGCATTATTCCATGGGAACAGTTGACCGTCCCCTGACCGGTGGAAACAGGGAGAATGTGGACAGCGTCCATATGTAGAGAAAGAAGAGCCGTGCAGGAACCAAGAATATCAGAAATCGCATCATCAGCACCAACTTCATGAAAATGGACATGCTCGGTATGATGAACTTTCGCCTCAGCCTCGTGTATCCGGTAGAATACCTTTTTTGCAAGTTCCTTTGCTCTTTCCGGGGCATCAGCTGCCGAAAGGATTGCAATAATATCATCAAGCGTCCGAGTGGTTTTTCCAGTATTGGTTCTGATATAGGTCGCGGAAATTCCGGCACGCCTCACTTCGGTTATTTCAGGTGTTGAGACTGATGAAACCGAACGAAGAACGGCCACTTTATCGGCCCCGAGACTGAGCAAAGCCCCGAGAATCATATCCCCGGCAGCACCAAATCTGGGATCTAGTATCAGAATACGCATAGTTGTATTAATATTGTCCTGCCACTTTGAATAAATATCGCCTTAGTCAATGATGCCCGCTCCTGAAAAAACAGATGCATACCTGAACCAAAGGTTGAGGGGCTATAACAGAGTCAAATATGGAATGACTGGCAGAAATAAGATTATTCCCCTCACAAGCCGCAGACATTTAGAATTGGTCAGAGATTCAGGGCTTAGCCCTTCGCTTACTACAAGACATATATCACAGTCGGTCCAACCTTTAGACAATTATTCAGGGACAACTATGGATCACTCACAAAAAAAATGGCTGTTTATTTCCTTAGGAATCAGTTGTGTAGTTTTGTTTGTGATGTTGTTCTTTACCATCGATGCCAACACGCTCGTTGAACTACAGGAATTCAATCCCGGAATTATTCTCCTCGCAGTGGTCATGCATATTTTTTCGCTTGTATTCTGGGCTCTCAGAATTAAGCTCATGTGCAAATCACTCGGCTATAAAGTGCCGTTTTTCCATTCATTCAATCTAGTCTGCTCCAATCTGTTCGTTGCAGCGGTAACCCCGTCACAAATCGGAGGAGAGCCAATCAGAGTCTATGAACTCACCAGAGTAGATGTCCCGGGGGGAGATGCCACCGCTATCGTAATCATGGAGAGGGTGTTCGACGGCATTGTCCTTGTTTTCGGAACTGTCATAAGCGTATTCCTACTGGGAATGTTCTTTGCCGATCTCAATTTCCCCGATGCATTCATGGTCATAGCCTACATTGCCGCCGCCGTCTTTGCCGGACTCCTTTTGCTGTTTGTCATCGTTGCAAAAAAACAGGAATGGGCGGGTTTTGTTGTTAAAAAATTCCTCCACCTGCTTAGCCGGAAAAAATCCCCGGAGATTATCAATGAGTATCAGAGAAAAATTGACAGATACCTGAAACAATTCTATACAACACTCGGGCACTTCACCGGAGAATCAAAATCAGGTGTGTTCTATGGAATGCTTTTCAGTGCCCTCTACTGGCTTAACGAATTTACGATTGTATCCGTCCTTATGGTAGGACTGGGGCTGCCGCCAAATTACCTTCTCTCATTCATCTTCATGATATTGATTACCGTGATCGGGATGATACCCCTGACACCCGGTGGTGCAGGAGTTGCAGAAGTTTCAATCGCAGGATTCTATGCTATGATAATCCCTACATCTCTCCTTGGCGTGTTTGTCCTGTTATGGCGTCTGATCATGTATTACTTCAACCTCGTCATCGGGTTCATTGCAAGCATGCTTATTGTAAAGAGAGAGGCAAAAGTACAGACAAAGAAACCTGATAACCTTTGAATATAAATTCTCAGCAGTCAATTTTTATTGAACATCATGGACGCAAAACAAAAAAAATTCCTCTGGATTTCTATTGGGCTATCGCTCGCAGTGCTACTGGTAGTAATAGTTATGACGTTCAATGAGGACACAATTACTGCATTAGAGCATCTGAACATCTGGTATCTGATTCTTGCGTTTGGACTGCACATGCTTGCGATGGGCATATGGGCTACAAGAATTGTAGTAATGTCACGGGCCATGGGATATAAAGTCCCCTACATGCACTCACTTAACATGGTCTGCGCCGGTCAGCTGATTGCATCCATCACTCCGGCATCCATTGGGGGAGAACCGGTCAGGATTCATGAATTATATAAGGCAAAAATGCCGGTAGCCGATGCAACTGCTGTCGTAATTATAGAAAGGCTTCTGGAAGCAGTTTTCATGGTCCTTGGCGTGATTTTTGCCATAGCACTATTTTCAATTGTGTACAGCAATGGAGAAGTTCCGGAGGGGCTGATTTTTGCAGCATGGTGCGGTACGGCATTCTTCACCGGAATTTTAGTCCTTCTAGTTCTGGTGATGCGAAAACCCGCTTTGATTAAGAGACTCGCTTTAAAATTCGGGGGACTGTTCATGAAAAAGATGATGCCCGAAACAGTCGAGAAGGTTACCAGACAGATTCTTGATGGGATTGACCAGTTTTACGATACGTTCCGACTCTTTGCCGGGAAAGCAAAGTGGGGGCTTGCTGTTGGATTTGTCCTGACATTTGCTATGTGGGCATGTGAATACTCTGTTGCTTCTATTATAATGATGGGACTGGGCTATCCGCCGAATGTGCTTTTATCAATCGTGTTCCAGTTGATCATCGCAGTCATTATGATGATACCTTTAACCCCGGGAGCAGCGGGAATTGCAGAGATTGCCTACGCAGGATTTTATTCGCTCATTATCCCCAGTTCAGTCATAGGACTCTTTGTTGTGCTCCAGAGAATGATTCTTTATTACTCAAATATTATCATTGGATTTATTGCCAGTTTCCTGATTGTAAAACGGGAAGCGGCAAATAAAGAAGTGAAAATTCACGATGAATAAAATACCCGTTTTTGACCGCATACAATATAGTCTGACGAAAAACGACAGGACAGAAGATTTTTACCGGTACCAGTATGAAAAAATCTTCCAAAAATTTTATGATAAATCCAAAGACTGTCTTGTTATTAGTGGAATCAGATTACCGGTTCTTTCACACGAGAGTCACCCGACACGTGAGGAGGCATATTATGCAATGGAAATCGGGGATATACTCTATCCGGGACTTCTGGGACGATACCAGTATACGGACGAGGGACCTTACGAGTGGGGCGGTGTCTCGATAGAAAAGGATGACGTGGTCTTCGACTGCGGTGCAAATCTGGGTGTTTTTTCCATTCTCTCGGCTTTTCGCGGCGCGAAGGTCTACGCATTCGAACCGATTCAGGCAGCAAGAAATATTCTGTCCAGGACACTTGCCCTTAACCCGGCTCTTGCGGAAAATATAACAATTATCCCGTATGCTCTTGGCGATGTTTCGGGAAATGCTACATTTACCGTCCTTGAAAATACACTGGTCGGCTCTTCTATGGTGCTTAACCAGAAAGGCAGGCACGAAACAGTTCCGGTAACGACCATCGATGCATTCTGTGCCAAAAACTCTTTGACTGTTGATTTCATCAAGGCAGATATTGAAGGAGCCGAGCGTAAGATGCTTGCCGGGGCGAAAGGAGTCCTTGCACGGGACGCACCCAAGGTTTCCGTGTGCACCTATCACCTGCCGGATGACCCGAAGATAATACGAAACAT
>DATESH010000030.1:0-3976 GCA_035270965.1 Methanocorpusculum sp. | reverse complement strand
CGGTTCATGGTCGCATCTGAATATGAAGCTGTCCAGCTTTATCAGCAGCTTGCCGATTCTATTGATAACAAACTTGCCATAGAAGTCCTGGAAGACATCGCCAACGAAGAAAAAGTTCATGCTGGTGAATTCCTCAGGCTTCTCTATGAACTTGACCCCAGTGAATCCACCTACTACAAAGATGGCGCTAAGGAAGTCGAGGATGAAATTAAAAAACTCAAGGGAGAATAATCTCCCACATCTTTTCGTAAACTATTATAACAACTATCTCCAATACTTATGAGCACTTTCTGTGCCTCAGTGGCCTAGCCCGGTAGAGCGGCTGATTTGTAATCAGCAGGTCGCGAGTTCAAATCTCGCCTGAGGCTTAATTTTCATTCTCCGAATTTTACAGAGAATTATATTCTGATTGGAATCTTCTTTTATGAATTCTTTTTTTAATCGTATTCAGTTCTATTATCTGACTTGTAAAGGTAATAATCATCAAAGATGCTTCATATTAAAAATAATTCTGAAATACAGCCGGGATTATCGTGAAATCCCGGATAACTATCTACGCGCAACGATTCAGAATGTTTTTAGTATGGCAACTTAGATGCCTTTATAAGAGATAAATCTAAAAGTAGTTAACAATGTTGGGGGATACTATTCCTGTTATCTCCCAAGAATCCCCGGGGTGAAATATACTTGTTATCTGACATAGAAATTGCACAGCAGTGCAAAATGAAAAAAATCACAGAGATTGCATCTTCTCTTGACATTTCGCCGGATGAACTTGAACTCTACGGCCCATACAAAGCCAAGTTATCCGATTCTCTCGAGAAACGTCTGGCAAATAAACCAAACGGCAAACTCATTCTGGTTACTGCCATCAATCCGACTCCCGCAGGAGAAGGAAAGACCACGACCACAGTTGGTCTCGGTCAGGCAATGCCAAAAATTGGGAAAAAGGCAGTAATCGCACTTCGTGAACCCTCCCTCGGACCCGTCTTCGGTATTAAAGGCGGAGCTGCCGGCGGAGGTTACTCACAGGTAGTCCCGATGGAAGACATCAACCTCCACTTTACCGGAGACTTCCATGCAATCACCAGTGCAAACAACCTTCTGTGCGCGATGATCGATAACCATATCCAGCAGGGAAATATCCTTGATATCGACACCAGGAAAATAATCTTCAAACGCTGTCTCGATATGAACGACCGTGCCCTCAGAAACATTGTAATCGGACTCGGCGGTCAGACCAATGGTGTGCCGCGGGAAGACCATTTCATGATCACGGTCGCAAGCGAAGTCATGGCAATTCTCTGCCTTGCAAAAGACATTGACGACCTTAAAGCCCGTCTGGGAGCTATCATCTTTGGTTACAGCAGGAAAGGCGATGCTCTTTATGCACGCGACCTCAAAGCCAATGGGGCAATGGCGGCTCTTCTTAAAGATGCCATCAAACCCAACCTTGTCCAGACATTGGAAAATACTCCATGTTTCATTCACGGCGGACCGTTTGCCAACATCGCCCACGGCTGCAATTCAGTCCGTGCAACTAAACTCGCGCTCAAACTGGCAGACTATGTCATAACAGAAGCCGGCTTCGGTTCCGATCTCGGTGCCGAGAAGTTCTATGATATTAAATGCCGGTATGCCGGACTCACGCCAAACACCGTCGTGCTTGTCGCATCTGTTCGTGCTCTTAAATATAATGGCGGAGTTAAGAAGGAAGACACCAAGATTCCAAACACTGCCGCCCTCAAAATGGGAATGGTAAATCTTGAGGCACATATCGAAAACCTCCAGAAGTTCGGCGTCCCGGTCGTTGTTGCAATCAATCGGTTTGCATCCGACACTGATGAAGAACTCGCTATGATTGAGGATTTCTGCAAATCAAAGGGTGCAGAGTTTGCTATTTCCGAAGTCTTCGCCAAAGGAGGAGACGGTGGTATCGAACTTGCAAAGAAGGTCGTTGAATCCTGTGAAAAACCGCAGAACTATCATTGTATCTATGAGCTTGATCTGCCAATCAAGGATAAAATCAACGCCATTGCCACAAAAATTTACGGGGCGGATGGTGTGGTCTACTCTCCTGCAGCCGACTCGTCGATAAAAGATATCGAAAAGCTCGGACGGGGCAATCTTGCGATTTGCATTGCAAAGACCCAGTATTCTCTCTCTGACGACCCGAACAAACTCGGCCGCCCGAAGAACTTTGTCATCACTGCCTCGACAGTCAGGTTATGTAACGGAGCAGAATTCATTGTAGTAGAGACCAGTGATGTTATGACACTCCCCGGATTACCGGCAGTGCCGGCAGCATGTACGATTGATGTAAACAATGACGGATATATATCCGGACTCTTCTAATCTTTTTTCGGGTAATATTTTTCTGTGCAGCTCACCGGCGTAATTTCGATTACTGCCGTCTGCAGAATTGCAGTTTCGGGTATTGTAAGACCGGTAAGTTCAGGCGTGTATTTCTCCACGATTTTTTTGAGAATCCCGCGCTTTGCCGTGATATCTTCTATTAGGTTCGCCCTGCCTTTCACAACAATGCTCTGATACTTTGTATTGACCGTGCATGGGGATTTTATGTCAGCATTAATCAGCAGTTCATCCATTCTGTACGCGGTAAAACAGACCCGCGGATCACGACTGATGTTGGTGATTTTTTTGCCGGTCTTTTTACTGTGAATGTAAATTTTTTCATTCACATACACAAAATGCACAGGCACACAATAAGGCGCACCCTCAATGTCCAGTGTTGCAAGGACACCGCTTGCCGCCTTTTCAAAAAAGTAATCAATTTCAGTATTCATTTTTCTTCAGTCCGGCAGTTTCCTGTAAACTCATCTTCAGCTACCGGTTCGCCATAACGGTTGATCTCTCCTTTGTAAATCCTGGTGGATGAAACGACCTTTCCGTCTTTTGCCATAACACACTGAATCTGGTAAAGGTCCACCATATTCTTTTTCATCGCCTTTCGTTTCTCATTGATAAGATTTCCAACCGGGAACGTTTCAATGCTCACAACCAGTGCATCGAAATCCTGGGTAAGGGCGCTGCCGAACTGATCGAACAGCGGTTCTATCTCATAGGTGGCATCAAACTTTTTTAAGTCAATCCACTTGGTGAGTTCAGCAAGCCGGACTTTGTAGCTCCTGACAGGATGCTGTTTCCGGGATGCAAACTCATCAGACGACAGACCAATAACCACATGACCTCCAAGACCTGCCGTCATAAATGCACGGGTGAGGAGATGCTGGTGACCTATATGAAGGGGATCGAATGTCCCTCCGACCATAACCCTCATACGGCTACCCCCTTGTTTGTCTTTCCATTGAATCGGGAACGTAGCTGAACACACTCCTGATTAAATTCCGGACCGTCGGCAATGAGAAATCCTGCCGGCATGCAGACTTCTATTGAAACCATCATTCTGGTTATATAATTTGCATTTATGATTGATTATGTATTCTATGGAGTCAGGAGAAGGCAGCCGGATATTAAAAAAAGGGATGGGATTTCAGATTTATCAGCACGTTACCTGTTTGTGTTCGGTTTTTTGTTCTGGTTTCCCGGCACAGTTCCCCGGAACCAGGAAAAAATAATTCCGATGGCTGCAAGTCCGGCACAGATAATCATGGAAACCTGCAGTGCCTGAACAAACTCGGGATAGATCTCCGGACCCAGCATATCCAGACCGCCGACAAAGATGGAAATTGCTGCCATACAGACTGCCATGGAAAGAATCATGCCGAACTGCCGCATAACCGCAATTATGCTGGATGCTGTGCTGTACTCTTTCTGCGAAACAGAACTCATCATGGCATTTGTATTCGGTGAAGAGAAGAGAGCTGATCCAAGACCGATGAACACCTGGGTGATTGCGATGTAGGATACATTCGCACTGAGTCCGAGACCCGCGAGAAGTAAAACACCAATAGCTGAAAGCGTCATGCCGAGAGTGGCGAGATATCTCGAGTCG
>DATESH010000029.1:0-11078 GCA_035270965.1 Methanocorpusculum sp. | reverse complement strand
CCCGAGAACAGATCGAAATCATTATTTCACGTATTATTCTCTCTATTTTTGAAATAGTCTCTCCCTTGTGCTCTTGATATACCTGGTAATTATACAATATACTTCGTAAAATATCAATTTTGACCCGTTTTTTGGAGGCAGGGCGGTGAAGAGAAGAGGGATTCCTTCTCATGCAAAAAACAGAGTTGAAATACAAAATACCCGGTCTTTCCTTTGTTCCAGGTCTGGCGTTTTCTGCCGGATCTCAGTTTTGGGTGCCAAAATCACTTTACTATCATTATCGGACAGGTAACACGATAGGTCACTTTCTGGCTGACACTTCCGATGACTACTCCTGTCAGTGCGCCAAGACCCCGGCTTCCGATGATCACAAGGTCGGCATTCTCCTTTTCAGCGATTTCAGTTATTTCTGCTGCCGGATCCCCAATTCCAACTTTCAGTGTATATGGCTGGGATTCGGCTTCGAAAAGATCAATTGTATCCTTAATTGCAATTTTTGCATCCTCTTCAAGTATCGAGTGCACATCGAAGTTTGCTTTCGCCATCCTCGACTGGGAAGGGGGATTGCTGAATATATATGCGAGGATTACTTGGGAAGACAATTCCTTGGCTAAACGTAATGCTTCCCCGGCTGCACGTTTGGCATTTTCTGATCCGTCGGTTGCTAGCAGAATCTTTTCATACATGATATCATCACTCCGGTTTCACTTTTTGGTATACGTTCTTTCATATATTTTTTAAGAACAGGTCTAAAAGTTAATCCTTCTGCTATAAATAATGATTCGGTGTCCTTTTTTTATAGGGTAAAATCATTAAATATTTGCCCGGCAAATAGAGATAGCACAACTGATATCCAATATTATAATGCATATTTTCTGTCAGTTTGTCGGGTAGAGACTCCGGTTTGCAGACAATCTGGTTACATGAATCTATAATCTGACAGTTGGCGCAGTTTTATCATATTCTCGAATTATCTATAATACATTGGGCAGGGCACTTTTTCATGAACGTGAAAAAGATAAAAGACGAGTGGTTTTCAAATATACGGGGCGACACCCTTTCCGGCATCACCGTAGCCCTCGCTCTGATTCCGGAAGCGATCGCCTTTTCGATCATTGCAGGCGTAGATCCGATGGTTGGTCTTTACGCCTCGTTTTGTATTGCAGTGATAATATCAATTACGGGCGGAAGACCGGGAATGATCTCGGCGGCAACCGGTTCCATGGCTCTTGTCATGGTGGTTCTGGTTCGTGATTTCGGCCTTGAATATCTTCTTGCAGCGACCGTTCTGACCGGCATTATCCAGTTTGTTCTTGGTATTTTAAAGGTTGGCCGTTTTATTTCTTTCATCCCGTATTCAGTCGTGCTTGGATTTGTAAATTCTCTTGCGATCCTTATCTTCCTCGCCCAACTGCCGTTTTTGATCGGCGCCCCTGTTTCCGTGTTTGTGATGGCGGCGGCAACGATTGGAATAATATGGGTTCTGCCCAGATTTACCAAGGCCATTCCTGCACCGCTTGTCGCCATCGTTATCATGACCGTGGTTGTGATCGTGACTGGTCTTAATATCCTGAATGTGGGGGATCTTGGAACGATTACAAGAGCGCTTCCGGTATTCCATCTGCCAATGGTGCCGTTGAATCTTGAAACACTCCTGATAATTCTGCCCTATTCGGCAACACTTGTCATTATCGGGATTCTTGAGTCGCTTCTTACTGCATCCATAGTGGATGAGATGACGGGCACTGTCAGCAACAAGAATCGTGAGGTCAGGGGGCAGGGTATTGCAAATGTCGTTACTGGTTTTTTTGGCGGTATGGCCGGTTGTGCAATGATAGGTCAGTCAATGATTAATGTTACTTCAGGTGGAAAGGGGAGACTTTCTACGATGATTGCCGGACTCTTCCTGATGTTTCTGATAATTGTTCTCGGCGATTTTGTGGAACAGATTCCGATGGCGGCTCTTGTGGGGGTGATGATAATGGTGGCCATTGGGACTTTTGAATGGCAGTCTTTGAAAAATATCCTGAAAATTCCAAAAAGTGATGCTTTTATCATGATTATTACAATAATAATCGTCGTCTATACTCATGATCTTGCAAAAGGTGTCCTAACTGGTGTTGTAATCGCAGCTCTTGTAATGGTTTACCGGATGTCGGTAATATCTTTCTCAGGGGTTGTAAGGGATGACGGCGTAAAAGTTTATACTGTTAAGGGGCAGCTTTTCTTTGGAACGATGTCGGCTTTCATTGATCATTTTGATTACAAAAATGATCCGAAAAAAATAGAGATAGATTTTCAGCATTCACATATATGGGATCAATCAGCTGTCGAAGCGATTGCACGAGTTATCGATAAATATCAGCGTGAGGGAAGTTCTGTTTATGTCACGGGTCTGGATGTCGAAAGTCAGAATACACTTGACAAGGGTTTTTCGTGAAGAATGAGTAAAGGCGGGGTAAAGAGTATTGCGGCAGCATTTTGTTACAACTTTTACCGACTCATGACTACAGATTTGAAGAAATCAAAAGTATGATATCTCTATACATTTTGAAGTAAGATACAAAATAGTTGTATGAATCTATTTTTTTAATTGATAGCTGGGTAGGGTGAACCCTCATAGCCAGACTGAAAAAAATGAATGTGTTAAAGAAATAATCTTTATATTTTTATTCGATTAGAATAGCGTTGATAACGCCATCCTGACCTGGGCGGCTGACAATCTGTGCTTTACCAAGTTCGGTTGTGATGATTGCTCCCTTGGTCATGAGGTTACGGCGAACATAGTTCGGGTTTGCCACATTTTCTGCAACAGTTTCAATCTTTACTTTCTGAACAGTACCGGTCTTTTTGTTGCTCACATTTGCAAACTCGCAGCGGAGTGCACGGACTTTGGTGTTTCCACCGGTTACCCGGATGGTCTTTACACGTGTGATTCCGATGATGGTGTCGGCTGGGGATCTTCCGATCTCGAACCGTTTCTTGCCACGGGATGCATGGTAGCGGCCACCGGTTGGCTTTCTTACTGATTTTCCTTGCCAAAGCATTTTTTTAATATCTCCTAAATTTGTATCTCTGATTAACGTCTGAGTATCTCAGTCATCAGTCTTTTCCAGAGTCCTATATGTGTTGGTTGTTCCGATATTTAAATTAATTCAGGCAAGAATGGCATCCGTGATTTCTTTTATGCCTTCGCCTTTCTTGAGGTTGGATTTGATGATAATCATTTCCGGGTTATAACGTTTGATGTCGGCAACCATTCTTTCGACGTTGCATCCGACAGCTTCTGCCAAATCAACTTTATTTATTACCGCAATCTGACAATCTCTGAACATCATCGGGTGTTTGTTTACAACGTCGTCCCCTTCGGTTGTTGAAATGACGACAATCCGTTTCTCCGCGCCGAGTTTGAAATCAGTCGGGCAGACCATGTTGCCAACATTTTCGATGAATACGACACTGACGCCGTCAAGGTCCATGTGGTCAAGTGCGTGGTGGACCATGTGGGCATCCAGATGGCATTCTTTACCGGTGTTTGCATTGAATGCAACAATGCCGGTTTTGATTATTCTCTGAAAATCATCATCACCATATACATCGCCTGCAATTGCTGCGGCGTTCATCCCTCTTGATTTGAGTTCGGGCACAATCTTTTCGATTAATGAGGTCTTTCCTGAGCCAATCGCTCCAAGAAGATCAAATGCACGAACGTTGTGGGCTTTGAAGTGTTCGGCATTGTGTTCTGCCAGACGGTTATTTGCGCCGTAAATTTCAGCTTCCATATGAACATCCACGTGATGCATAACAGTAGTTATTGTCTTCGTGATGTTTAAAACTACTCATATATGTTCAAGTGTGAGTGTATCATACTTTGTTGCCGAATAGTATGTTGCACGGAAGGTATTATTTCTGATTTTACCGCAGTAAATCCTGCGGGCACGAAAGCCATTTTGGCTTACACGTCTAATACTAATATTCAATGGCAATTCGTTTTCTTTACCCGTGTTACTTTGATGCAGATCTCACCAGAAGTGAGGGTCGGCGTGTAGCAAAGAGTCTGGCAGTTTCTTCTCCGAATATGGCTATGGTGTCCCGTGCTGCAAAACTTTGCATGATTCCGGTTCTTGCCGAGGAACGTGATGCCCATCACCCGGCCCAGTGGTACAAGGCAGGCGGGCGTGTCAGTGTAGAGTATGTGGGGTCAAAAGAAAATCTTCTGAAGATGGTTGCCGGAAAAATTGGGGGAAAGTAATTATGTACGATTTCCATTGCCATACGACGATGAGCGACGGCGAACTGATTCCAACCGAGTTAATCCGGCGGATGGCAGTTGCCGGATATACTGAAATGGCAATCGCAGACCATGCGGATTTTTCCAATGTGGAATTCATAATTGAAGCCCAGAAGAAAGTCAAGAAGTCTGCCGGACTCTATGGTATCAGGCTTTTCACGGGAGTTGAGATTACTCACGTACCCCCTGGAGAAATCGGCGAGATTGCAAAGTATGCCAAATCACTTGGTGCTGAAGTGGTTATCGTTCATGGAGAAACTATTACTGAACCTGTAGCTCCGGGAACAAACCTGGCAGCTGTTACGTGTCCTTATGTGGATATTCTTGCTCATCCTGGTATGATCTCAGACGAGGATGCCAGTCTGGCAGCAAAGAACGGTGTCTTCCTGGAGGTTACATCGAGGAATGGGCACAACAAAACAAACGGACATGTCGTGAATATCGCGCGGCGCACCGGTGCAAAAGTAGTGGTCCAATCGGATATCCATGGTCCGGATGATATTATAAGTGAGAATATGCGCAATCTGGTTGCACTGGGTGCGGGGATGAGCAAAGACGAGGCAAAAACCGTCTTGTCACGCACTTCTAAAGAGATTCTCTTTAGATAAATTCTATTTTAGTATTCTGGAGAAAATATATATACTACTTCCGCTTCATTATATTATGCATAAATACCCTGTGGTTTGTATACAGCGGGGTTGCTAACTACCAAACAGTAGATACTGAGGTCTGATTTGTGAAACTTGCAGGGAGTGTTGTATCCCGTCTCGGACGGAAGTTGTTAGTCGTCGAAAGTGATGCAGGGCAGCTCCCTCCTCTTTATACAGAGGTTGCAGATGAGCAAAACAGTCCTGTTGGAAAGATTGTTGATCTATACGGGAGCGTTTCGCGGCCGTACCTGACCGTATTATGCGGTGAGGATTCAGCTGCAGATATGCATACTGGCGATAAACTGTATGTCATAGCCGAAACGAAACCTGAAAAACCCTGGAAAAACTTTCACCGCAAATATGGGAATGAATCAGGCGCATCCCGGCGCTAATCACGCATCTGAAGGACCCTATAATTATGGAAACAGAAATTGAAAAGCTGAAACAGCTGAAACAGAATAGAGAAAGGATGAAAGAACGTCAGGAGACGACGCTCGTTACCAAGGAAAAAGAAAAGCAGGGCGGAAATGATGCAACGGCAACTGTGTGTCCGGAGTGCGGCAGTAAACAGCTTGTCCATGATTATGAACGTGCGGAGCTTGTCTGTCAGAATTGCGGTCTCGTTTTAGATGATGATTTCATCGACCGCGGACCTGAATGGCGTGCATTCGATCATGATCAGCGGATGAAGAGGTCACGTGTCGGTGCACCGATGACCTTTACAATCCACGATAAGGGTCTTTCGACCATGATTGACTGGAGAAACCGTGACAGTTACGGCAGAGCAATCTCTTCGAAGAACCGGGCTCAGTTATATCGTCTGCGGAAGTGGCAGCGTCGTATCAGAGTTTCAAACGCTACCGAGCGTAACCTGGCATTTGCTCTTTCCGAACTTGATCGAATGGCATCAGCTCTCGGTCTGCCGAGGAACGTCCGTGAGACAGCAGCAGTTGTTTACCGTGATGCCGTCGATAAAAACCTGATTCGCGGAAGAAGTATTGAAGGTGTTGCAGCAGCCGCGCTGTATGCAGCATGCCGTCAGTGTAATGTTCCAAGAACTCTTGATGAGATTGCTGAAGTTTCCCGTGTTTCCAGAAAGGAAATCGGCAGAACATACCGTTTCATTTCCCGTGAACTAGGATTGAAACTCCTTCCGACTTCTCCGGGAGACTATGTTCCAAGATTCTGTTCAGGCCTTGGTCTGAAAGGTGAGGTGCAGTCACGTGCGATGGAGATTTTGAAACAGGCCGGCGAGCGTGAACTTACCAGCGGGCGCGGTCCGACTGGCGTAGCGGCGGCAGCTATCTATATCTCTTCAATTCTCTCCGGAGAACGCAGAACCCAGCGCGAAGTTGCTGATGTCGCCGGCGTCACGGAAGTTACTATTCGTAATAGATATAAGGAATTGGCAGAACAACTGGACATTGAGATTATTTTATAATCTCTCAATCAGTTTTCAGAGTATAAAATCCACCCGGGGATTCCGGGTGAGAACACAATAGAGTTAAAAGGGAATTTATCCTATATACTAGAGATATCCGGGGCTCGTATATCAGGGGTAGATAGCTACGTTCGCAACGTAGATGCCGCGGGTTCAAATCCCGCCGGGTCCATTCGTTTTTTTCAGTAGTTATTTTGTATCCTGAAATATTTGTATTTTGATGGATTGCAGCATGCATGGTTTATTGCCTTTTTGCTCCTCCATGACACCATGTTTAATGTTTGTGTACATCTAATGATATTCAACATTCTACCACCGGAGATTACCGGGAATAAGGGTTGTATATACAATGGCAGAGGAACCATCTCAACATCAAATCGAAAAAGATGAAGCGCGAAAGCGATACGAGTTTAAAAAATCATTGGAACGGTTAGAAGAAAAAGAGGGGTCTGGGACAGAACTCATCTCTCTTTACATCCCGCCGGACAAGCAGATTTACGACGTAACCGCCCAGCTTCGTGACGAATACGGTCAGTGTGCGAACATCAAAAGCAAACAGACGAGATCAAATGTGCAGAGTGCGCTCTCCTCGATTCTCGCACGACTGAAATATTATAAATCCCCTCCGGCAAATGGTCTGGCTGTTTTCTGCGGTGCGATCAATGTTGGTGGAGATAAAACCGATCTGGAATCCATCATCATCGAACCACTGGAAGAAATCCATACCTACAGTTACCGGTGCAGTTCCAACTTTGAGCTCGAACCTCTGAAAGCGATGCTTGATGACAAATATGTCTACGGACTATTAGTCATCGACCGCCGTGAGGCTTACTGGGGTTTCCTTCGTGGAACGCACATTGAGCCGATCAACGGAACAAACTCTACCGTACCAGGCAAACAACGAAAAGGTGGTCAGTCCAGTGTTCGTTTCGAGAGACTGAGATTAATCGCCATTCACGACTTCTACAGCAAAGTAGGAGAACGCGCTTCTGCCGCCTACCTTGCCGAGCCAAACTACTTTGAGAAGTTCAAGGGGCTCTTAATCGGCGGTCCGATGCCGACGAAAGAAGAGTTTGCCGCTGGAGATTTCCTTCACCACGAAGTCAAAAAACGGATTATCGGTCTCTTCGATGCATCCTATACCAACGAGTTCGGTCTCCGGGAACTTGTGGATAACGCTCAGGAAGCCCTTCGCGGCGTTGGCTTAATGGATGAGAAACATGAGATGGACCGATTCTTCAAAGAACTCATCAAAGAGAACGGTGCAGCAGCTTATGGAGAAGAAAGTGTCAGAATTAATCTGGAAGCCGGAGCTGTCGACACTCTCCTTCTTTCTTCAAGACTCAGGAAAGCCCGGCTCACCATCAGTTGTGGAAACTGTGACTATGAAGAAGTCAAGACCCTGCAGATAGAAGCAGGTAAAAAGTTCAAAGATCTGCCTTTTGGTCACTGCCCGAAATGTCAGTCCCCGCTTTTCCTTTCAAAAGAGGCAGATATTATAGATGAACTGACCAACCTTGCCGACTCATCAAACACCAGAGTGGAAATCATTTCCGATGATTTTGAGCAGGGAGGCATGCTATTTTCTGCATTCGGTGGAATTGCCGCAGTTCTTCGCTACCCTACGGGGATGTAAAATGTATCGTGAATATATCCAGAAAACAACTGACCTGCTTCGTGAAGTAACAGGTCTTGATGATGTACTGATTACCGATGGCGGAGAACATGCAGATCTTGCATCAACCGTCTCTTTTGCACTCGCAAAAATCCAGAAAAAGAATCCTGCGAAAATCGCAGGAGAAATTGTCGCTGCAATCTCGGCGATGCCTGAAGCAAAAGGAATTGAAGTATCAGCCAAAGGTCCGTACATCAATTTCATTTTTGGCGGGGATTATGTTGCTGACTCAGTTCGTGCGGCACGTAACCCTGATTACGGTCGACTCCCGTCCAGAATAGAGAAAGTCGTCATAGAACACACGAGTGCAAACCCGAACGGACCTCTGCATGTTGGTCACATCAGAAACACCGTCATTGGCGATACTCTTGTTCGTGCGTTTCGCAAAGCAGGTTATCCCGTTGAATCACTGTATTACCTGAATGATATGGGTCGTCAGATTGCAATCGTAGCATGGGGTGTCAAAAACCTTCATTACGATCATATTCCGGGAGAAAAAGGTGATGAATTCATCGTCCGTCATTACGTCGAGGCAAACAAAATCGCGAAGGAAAGACCCGAGATTGAACCCGAGTTTGATGTGCTGATGGAAAAAATCGAGGCAGGCGACCCGGAAACCGTGAAACTGTTCCATGATTCTGTTGAAATCTGTGCAGACGGTATCAAAGAAACACTTGCATCGATGAATGTCATCCACGACCAGTTCGTCCGGGAGACCACGTTCCTCCGGGACGGTTCGATGCAGGAAGTTCTCGATAGAATCGCAAAACTTCCAATGGCACACCACGAAGGTCAGATGATGTATCTCGACCTTTCAGAAGAAGGATTTAGCAATAAATATGTTCTCCGGAGAAGCAATGGCACATCCGTTTATGCAGCACGTGATCTTGCTTTCCATCTCTGGAAAAATAACCGGTGCGACAGAAGCATTGATGTTCTCGGTGCAGATCACAAACTTATCGGAGCCCAGCTTCAGACAACTCTGAAACTCATCAACGAACGCCCGCCGGAAATTGTCAACTTCGAGTTTGTCTCGCTCCCTGAGGGTTCCATGACTACCCGTGGCGGAGTTTTCATCACGGCTGATGCGTTGGTTGCTGAGACTAAGAAGAGAGCAATGGAGGAAGTCACCATCCGCCGACCTGAACTGGGTGAAACCGAGCGGGAAAAAATCGCCACTGCCGTTGCAATTGGAGCTGTTCGTTATGATATTGTCAAAGTATCTGCGGAGAAATCCACGGTATTTGACTGGAAGGAAGCTCTTGATTTCGAACGTCAGAGTGCCCCGTATATCCAGTACGCCCACGCGAGAGCCTGCTCAATTCTCTTGAAGGCAAAAGCAGAAGGCGAATTTTCCGAGTGTTATGAGTATTCTGATCCCTACGAACTTGCCCTTGCAAAACACATCGCTCAGTTCCCCTATGTTGTGGAAAAAGTTGTTTCAGAACTCCGTCCGCATCTTCTTGCATCGTACGTTCGTGACCTCGCTGATCTTTTCAACACCTTCTACCGGTTTGCCCCGGTTCTGAAAGCAGAAGGGAAAGTCCGGGATGCGCGGCTCACGCTCGTGGATGCCTGCAGAAATACGCTGTTCCAAGCTCTTGATGTCTTAGGCATCGAGGCTCTGGAAAGTATGTAAGCCGGATTCCGGCTATCTCTCTTTTTTTTTACCCTGATAGAACATATTATATTCTTACCAAAACCAGTTTCTTTCATGCCACCAACCAAATCAGCTGATGCAGTTTTCCTCCTGGAGCAACTTACCTCAATAATAAAAGAGGGAGACAATGATGTTCGTGAGGTCCGAATTGCGAAATTATCCGATGCAGTTTCTGCATCCCAATGTCTCAATATTCCGGATAAGAAGGAAGTTTCCGGCTTAATCAAAAATCGTGACTGGCCGAAACTCAAAAAATATCTGGAAGGAATTTAAATCTGAGTTGCGAGTTCAAAAACTCTTTTCACTTTTGAATCCGCAATCTCTTTTTTCGAGACAAGTATCAGATTGCCGAGTTTTCCGGTATTCTTATCAGTCCCGCAGATAGAGATATCCTCTCCGTTAGAAACTGATGCAAGATGGCATGCCCCGTTCATAAGAAGTATCAGGGCAGAGATTCCGCTTGCCGGTGCTGCACGAATCCGGATTCCCTCTTTCATACACTTTTCAGTGAGCCTGTCGATTGATTCATTATAGACACCGGCAATGAGAATCGTGTGATCAAGTTCCTCTTTTGGAACCTGTAGAAAGGCGTCAACTATCTCTCCTGCTTCATATCCTTCTACACCTATAGGGATATGTACAATACTGTTGCTTCTGACCCCTGTCATCTGAACACTTGCTCCCCGCGAAAGTGGAATTGCTGTATAGTGATCCCCCATGCGGGCCGCGGCGTAGAGTCCGAACTCATCCATTCCGCCTTCGGATGAGACTGGAGATCCAAGGACGACCGGAACTGTTTGCTTTTCGGGTCCGGTCCATCCCCAGCTATCCAGCAGTTCGGCAATGAGGACTCTGAGCACAGTCTGTGCGGCAAGCGGGTATCCCGGGAGTCCGAACACCGGCTTTTTATTTATGATGCCGAACATTGCCGGTTTTGCCGGTTTCATTGAAATGCCATGAAATAGAACTTTTCCCATCTCGGATATTACTGATGAGGTATAATCCTTTGTTCCGGCAGATGAGCCGGCAGAGATGATGATAATGTCACATTCATCAGCGGCCTTTTCCACAGCTCCGTGAATGAGAACGCGGTTGTCTACCACTGGCGGATATCTTATAACATCGATACCGAACTGCCTGAGATATGCCTCCGCCATTATTGTGTTACTTTCAACAACCTGTCCCGGAGCGGGTCTGGTCCCAGGTGAAATCAGTTCGGTTCCTGTAGGAATTATTCCGGCACAGATACGTTTCACTTTGATTGAGGTAATGCCGTACGCAGCAATTGCCCCGATGTTGAAAGGGAGTATTTTCGCTCCTGCGGGGAGGATGAGCTGGTCTTTTTTAATATCTTCCCCTGG
>DATESH010000028.1:0-2796 GCA_035270965.1 Methanocorpusculum sp. | reverse complement strand
CTTTCCATCCGGATTTACTATTCATGCTACCGGCACAAATCCATTTTCTGCGATGATCTTCTGTCCCGCATCTGAGAGAATGTACTCGATGAAGTCCTTTGCAAGACCTTCCGGCTCACCATTGGTGATCAGCAGAAGAGGACGGTTGATTTTATAGACGCCGCTTATAACGTTTTCAACTGTCGCCTCAACTCCCGAGATGGTGAACGCTTTTACGGAATCATCAATGTATTCGATGGAGACATAGCCGATTGCGCCCGGGGTCTGGGAAACTGCAGTCTTAACGGCCCCGTTCGAGTTGTACTCCTGCATTGTTTTTGCAGCATCTTCTTTGTTTAATACATACTCGGTGAAGAACTCCCGTGTTCCGGATGCACTGTCACGACCGATTAATACAATCTCCATGTCAGAGCCGCCGACTTCTTTCCAGTTGGTGATTTTTCCCAGATAGATGTCTTTGATCTGGTCAGGACTCAGGTCTGAGACCGGGTTGGACGGGTGGGCGATCAAAGCGATTCCATCCCTTCCGATGACAAATTCTGACAGACTGCTTCCGGTTTTCTCAGAATCTTTGAGGGCACGGGATAGCATGCCGATATCAGCAGTACCTTCTTTTGCGGCAGTGACGCCGACTCCTGATCCTCCGCCGCTGATCTGAATGTCGGCATTTGCGTGTTCATCCATGTAAATTTCTGCAACGGTCTGGACAACCGGAAGAACAGTCGTGGATCCGGAAATCGTGATGGTCTCCGGTTCTTCACCCGAGCTGACACAACCGGATGCAAATACAAGGAGAACAACTAAAAGAGCTGCTGTTACTCCGACAATTTTGAAAGTTTTTCTGTTCATAACCACATTCTAATGGCAGACGATTCCATATAGTTATATTCAACATAGATTGAGTTAACTACAGTTTCACTATTTTAAGTGGTAATTACTATATCCATATAGCATCTCTATAGTTATTCACATATATTAAATATCAGCTCAACGAATAATACGTAAATGGAAATCCGTAAAATTCAGGTGACAGGTGGTTCTTCCTATGTTTTGTCTCTTCCAAAGGCATGGGTTCTCGAGAGAAATATTCAGAAGAATGATCCTTTAGGCATTGTTGCCCAGGCAGATGGAACGCTTCTCATCACGCCGAATCTGCATTACGACAGCACTGCCCGGACAAAGGAATTTGCTCTCAAGGATTACGCAGACCCGACAAATCTTCTCCGGTCACTGATTGGAGCATATATCTCCGGGTTTACCATGATCAGAATCTCTTCCGCCGGCAGAATCCCCCCGAAGGTAAGAATGGTTGTCCGGAAGTTTACCCAGATGACCATTGGTCAGGAAGTTTCCGAAGAGACGGAAAACAGCATCATTCTGAAAGATATCCTGAATCCGATCGAGATGCCGTTTGAGAATACCATCCGCCGGATGTATGTGATTGTAAAGGCAATGCACGAGGATGGTCTGTATGCTCTCGAGCAGGGAAGACGCGAACTCGCAGAGGATGTAGTTGCACGGGACACGGATGTCGACCGGCTTCACTGGCTGATTCACCGCCAATTCTCGCTGATTGTAGAAAACCCGTCCCTTTCCCTGAAAATGGAGATTACTCCGGTAAAAGCCGCAACCTATTATCAGATTTCCAGAATCATCGAGAGGGTGGGAGACCACACGGTTCTAATTGCCGATGCGGCTTTAGTTCTGATAGATAAAGGAGTTGACCGTATGCTTGTCTCGAAACTGACCGCAATGGGCGAGGATTCACTGGATATTTTCAATAAAAGCATACAGGCAATTTATTCCGGAAGTATTATCGGAGCAAATAAAATAATCTCCGAAGCTGAGGAGCTGGAACCGGAATATAACAGTCTTGCAGATACGATTCAGAAAATGCGGGTCCCGGAGGCAATAGCAGTAAGCCAGATTACCCAGAGTCTTCACCGGATTTCCGAATACAGTTCCGATATTGCCGAAATTTTGATCAACCGGATGGTTTCTGAAGAATAATGCTCGTATCAGACTTCCGGACGCGGTTCAGGGATGAGGGGATTTCTCTCTCGTTAATTACTGATTTCCAGAATCAGGTGATGGAATTTTACCGGGCGAAAGGCCGGCATGATATGGTATGGAGGCACACCAAGGACCCGTACCGAATCGTTGTCTCCGAGGTTATGCTTCAGCAGACTCAGGTTTCGCGGGTCGCCGTGATTTATCCGGCATTCATCGATAAATATCCGGATGTATTTGCCCTGGCAAAAGCCGGACCGGCAGATCTTCTTGCCGCATGGCAGGGTATGGGATACAACAGGCGTGCCCTGAATCTGCAGAAACTTGCGAAAATAATTGCAGATGAATATGGAGGTAAATTCCCGGAGGAGCCTGAACTTCTGGTAAAGCTCCCGGGAATCGGACCCGCAACGTCCTGTTCGATTGCCGCCTTTGCATTCAACCGTCCGGTGGTTTTCATCGAAACAAATATCCGAAGGGTTTTCATTCATTATTTTTTCGAGGAGAACACAATCGTTGATGACTCGGAAATCCTGCCGCTCGTTTCAGCCATGCTTCCGAATAACCCGCGGGTGTGGTACTGGGCTTTGATGGATCTTGGAACGGCTCTGAAAGCATCGGTGAAAAATCCGAATCAAAGGAGCCGGCATTATGCAAAACCAAAGGCGTTCGAGGGCTCAGACCGGCAGATCCGCGGCAGGGTTCTCCGGGAAATGCTGGATCTGGAGACGGCAAATGCCGGGACTCTGGCAAAAGAGATGGGTGAAGATCTCAGCCGGGTTCAGG
>DATESH010000027.1:0-2132 GCA_035270965.1 Methanocorpusculum sp. | reverse complement strand
GCAGGGGAATTCGCCAAAAGAGTCGCCGCTGTCGGCAAATGGGAAAGTGATCATCTTGATAAGACACGGCTTTCCGGTTCTGAAGTGGTAATGGCACCAAAACATCTGGAGGCAAAAGGAAGAGACTGCATCATCGTAGATGATATTATTGCAACCGGGGGTTCGATGGCAAAAGCTGCCGGGATGTTAATGGAGCAGGGAGCAACATCGGTCCGGGCAGCAGGCGTTCACGGTGTATTTGCCTCAGGGGGGTATGTAAAACTCATGGCAGCAGGTCTTGCTGATATCGCATCGTCCGATACAATCGAGCGTGCTTCAAGCAAATTCACAGCATCCGGTATTATTGCAGACGCAGTGCGTAAATGAAATATATTCTGGATTCATCCTATTTTTTCGGTGATTATCTTCTAAACGGGGAACTCTTCACAACACCCGAAGTTGTTGATGAACTCAAAGACCTCGTGTCAAAAATGCGTTATGAAATCCTAGTGGAAAACGGATTAGTGGTAACTGAACCTGAGCCGGATGCAAAATCTGCAGCTACGAACGCCGCACTTAAAAGCGGCGATGCAAAAGTCCTTTCCGATACTGATATCTCGGTTATTGCTCTCGGTCAGACACTAGAGGGAACGGTTGTTTCTGATGATTTTGCCGTCCAGAATGTCTGCCGCCACCTGAAAATTCCTGTACAGAATATTCTGCAGAGAAAAGCAAAGAAACGGATCTGGAAACAAATCTGTTCCGGATGCGGGGCAGAGATTCCCATTAAAGAGACTGACTGCCCGATTTGCGGTTCGGCACCGATAAAACGGGGTACTGAAAAAGCAAAGCGGCATTAGCTGCAAAATCGTGCGCGTTTGTATCAACCATTTATTTTATTATTCACCGTTTGAGAAGGAGATTTCATGGGGTCATAGATTGTGCCCCACACAATCCTGCCATAAAATCAGGGTAAAATAAAATCAGATGGTCCGTCTCTTAATGAACCATGAGATACTGGACAGGATAGTATGAATTTTTTCCGTGTGTTTTCTTCGCGAGTAGTGAATGACCGAATCTGTGACCGTCATCAGACCATTATCATCAAACACTGACACAGCCCCGTGACCGCAGCATAACCTGAGACGTTTGCCATTCAATCGTAGTTCAGCATCGAGTTCCTTTGCAAGTTTTGTCAGCTCATTGCGCTCATACCGGGCAATTTTGCTATTGATGTTTACCGACGTGATGAGATAATCCGGAATTGAGCCGAAGATAAGTCTGGAGCGGGTAAGCGTTGCAAAGTTCAGGATAGCATCACTTGTGAAAAGCAGGCCCTCTGCCGGTTCATAGAAGAAAATCTGCCCCGCAAGATGACCTCCCAGACTCTCCCACACCTCAAAGTGAAGACCGGCAAAATCAACTTCATCGATGACCGGGAAAATACCCCGCATTTTTATCTGCTCAGTCTTACAGAGGGAATACTCCTTTGGAAGATTCATCTGGGAGAAGGTATTGATGGTCGTTGTGTAAACCCGCTCCAGGAGCTGCAGATTATTTGACGAAGCATATATCCGGGATCCATTTTCCAGGAGTTGTTTGGTTACCGGGTGAAGAAGCGGAGCAACCGGCATGAATCCGGTCATACCCACATGATCACAATCACCATGGGTACAAAGCACGTGTTTCACATCGGAAAAATCACCGAGACCAAGATCTCCAAGCGTAATTACCCAGTCATCATGATTTACCCCATAACCGGTATCAATGAGAAGTTTTCCATCAGGAGTCTGGAATATATGAACACACCCTCCTCCCGGCGGCTGAATCGTCCATAGAACGATATTATCTGAAAGAGGAATCCTTTGATAATCGGCATAGAAGTTCTTTCCCGAATTTCCATACAGGTAGAGACCTATGCTCTGCATAACCCAGAGAACTTCCTTCGCATCTTTTCCCATTGACACGAGTTCCTGCACAACCAAATCCGCATCTGAATAGAACTGCTTTTTTTGAGCATCGTTGAATGTGGTGAGATATGGCTGAATCTTTTTCTGGAATGATTTTGTTACATATTTTGCAGACATATCTGGTGAATGATTAGAGTTTTTGTTATAGTAGGTTTTCGCTCCTTTAGAAGGAGAAAGAGAGCC
>DATESH010000026.1:0-4601 GCA_035270965.1 Methanocorpusculum sp. | reverse complement strand
CGTCAGTAAACTGGAAACAGAACTTGCAGTAAGAACAGCGGTTGGAAACTGATTATCCAACGCTCAGAATTTCACTTCAGGGCAGGCAGAGACTCCCCTGCACTTTTTCCCTTCCGCAGTTGCAAGAGCATTTTTAATAATTCCTGCGAGAATGGGATTTTTCGTATTTGCCGCTTCTTTTAATACCTGTATGACGGACTCCCCGCCGATATTTCCCAAAGATGCCGCTGCTGCTGCACGAATGCCGGGTTTCGGATCGGAAAGGCAGTTTATCAGTGCGGGAATGACCTCCGGCATCTGTGAGTTTCCAAGAGCCGAAGCAGCTGCACGGCGGACCCCCGGGACCTGATCAGACAGGAGAGGGAGAAGGTGTTTTTCAAGCGGGATTTTTTGTTTGCCGATCGATTCAGCTGCCGCGGTTTTCACCGAAGACTCCGGGTCTCCGCATAATTGCGCGAGGACGAATTTATCTGCCGTCACTGATGCAAGGGCACGCCGGACATACGGCGAAGGGTCATCTGCGAGGGTTTCCGGAGCCAGGGCATCAAGGACATACACACATGCAGCGCGAATCTCTTCCTGCTCATCCAACAGACATCCGGATACAACCGACAGGTCTTCGGCAGACAACAGCCTTCCCCGGAGACCGAAGAGACCTGCCAGCCGGACATCAGAGACATCGTTTAATGCGGAAATCAGCACGGGAACAACGGCGGAATCAGCATACACGCCAAGAGACATTACAGCAATTTCACGGATATCCGGAATTTGTGATGAGGCGGCGGAGATCAGCGGGGAAATTGCGCCGGGAGTTCTGAACTGACCGAGCGCATGAACTGCCGCATACTGCAGAACCATATTGTCCGAGGATCCGGCTTTTACCAGCGTATCAAGTGCCGGCGCGCCTCCTTCCATAAACAGCACCAGTGCGGCTTCACGCACACCCAGATTGCCGCTTGACAGATAGGTGAGATAGGATGCATAATCCAAATCTGCGGAATAATTCCTGAGAGCCCACAGAATAACCCGCTGAACAAGCGGATTGTTATCTTCCAGTGCTGATAGTATAAAAGGCAGGGCAGCGGGATCTTTTAATGTGCAGACTTTATTTGCTGCCTCTTCCTGCTTTACAATGTCGTCACTCTTTATTGCGGCAATGAGATGGTCAAAGGCAGTTTTTTTCATAGAAACTCAGTTTTTAACGTCGGTTATTTTGATAATATGCCAGCCAAACTGGGTTTTTACCGGACCAACAACGTCACCCGGTTTTGCCTTTAAGCACGCATCTTCAAAAGGTTTTACCATTTGACCTTTGCCGAAATACCCCAGATCTCCCCCGGATTTCCCGGATGGACACTGGGAAAACATCGCGGCAAGCTTTGCAAAATCATCACCAGCAGAAACTTTCTGCATGATCTGTTTTGCCTCAGATTCAGTCTTAACTAAAATGTGGGATGCTTTTACCCGTACCATACCATACCATATCGCGTTCACTCCCAATAAGCCCTATGGTTTCCGAACGTGCTCATAAAGTATCTCCGAGGCCCCCATCCCGCCATCCAGATATATGGCACCCATCAGTGCCTCGAAGCATTCGGCAGAAACCTTGCCACTCGTCCAGATTTGCATTCTAAGCTCCCCTTTGCCCCATTTCATATAATCAGGAAGACCAAGTTCCTCGGCAACGCGGCGGACAACAGACATGTTTACGAGGTCAATTTTTCTGCGGGTGATTTCACCTTTCTCATACTCACCCTCTCTGAGTAACTGACAGATGACAACCACATCCAGAACCGCATCGCCCAAGACCGCCAGGGAATCCATCGTGTCACTCATGGATTGTTCATTTTCACGCGCATAAGCTGTGCGCGTTAATGCCCGGATTAGCAGAGCCTCATTCTTAAATGTGTATCCGATTTTTTCATACAGCGCAGTATAGTCCATTATTTTCTCCCGTATTGATTGATGATCTGAATTAAGGTGGTGAAGCCCTCCAGTTCCATGGTTAAAACGCCGGTCAGATCCATGCCCATACTGGTTTCACCGTCGGCGGAGAGTGTATCCGGACCGCGAATGACCATACGCCCGAGAACTAACTCGGCTTCAGGGTCATGTACAAAAGCGCGACCCGGGATGATGACCGTGTCTTCAAGCGCGGATGCATCCAGTTTTTTCAGGTCATCGATGGTTATCAGACAGGCGATTTCCTTATCGACAGGAACGACCATTCCCTCGGGTGCCCCGCATTTTGCAAGAATCTCAGTGAGATAAGGGGCGGCTATCGAACTGGTTATAACAGACACTTTGCCGGTGATTCGGGGCAGATGTGCAAGGATATCAGGCTTGTTCCTGATGGCAAAAGGCGAATCAAATGCCGGGTCATAGAGAGGGGTCGCAGATAGACGAAGGTTCGGGAACCGGGCTGCCGCGTCAGAGACAAGGTCACGGAACTCGGCAACCGTGTGGACACGCTGGTTTTCGATGACCGGCGCATTGTCCAGAATAAGTCCCTGGTTCTCGCGGTTTGCAAACCGCATAAGAATCACACCTTTGACACCGATCTTTTCAAGCCAGGCAAGGGTGTTCCAGAGAACTTCCCCGTCATTGACGTCAGGAAGAACGACCAATGCCGCATAGACATCGATCTTTGCAGCAAGTCGTTCGATTACGTCGAGCGAGGCCTGGGGTGTCGGGTCATGCATGTATTTTTCCCGAAGGGCGGGGTCACTCGCAAAAATCGTGAAGGAGACCTCCTTCATATTATTTTTGATCATGAAGTCAGCTATTTCCGGCGTATCGAATCCTTTGCCGCTGGTGTATCCTATGTGGAGAGGGACGTTGAGCGACCCGAGAATCTCGATCAGCGGGGTGAACTCCGGATAGCAGCTGGGATCACCACCTCCGGAGATAGTAATCTTGGAAATATCGCCGGTGACCATCAAAAGATCAGCCATAAAATGGTCGGCAACTTCCTTCAGGGAATAGAAGCCGGCGTACTCTTCTTTTACCCCCCGTGTACAATAATCACATCCCTTTTTAAACGGCATACAATACTTACAGCCAAAAGGCGGCACATCTTTTGCATGCTTGAAATAACAGTAAGAGCAAAAACCCCGGCAGTCCTTCCCGGGTTTTCCTCCGACATCAACTGTAAGCTGCACCATATTCTGTATGTATATTAGCGTCTCTGAATATGAAACCTGCCAGTTGCAGGCTCTTTCCCGTTATTTTTTCTGAAGAATAAATGCGGGTCGACCGCAAAGCGGACGACCCGCACATCACACGAAATTCACGGAAATGATTACAGTCGGGTATTAGGTGGATGTATAATAGTATTCTCCCCCCCCCGGTTGGAATATCCCTGCTCATTTCAATCCGCCATTCGGGTGATTTTTTGCATCACCCATACCCCTCCTCACTCAATAATCACCCCGTATCCGCAAAAAGCGGGGGCATTATCGCACCGCGCGGTCAGGGGTTTATATGAATCGGCATCATATTTCCCGCATGGACAGCATGGCCTTATACACCGCTTACTCCCGGAACCAAACCAAATCATCCGGAGAAATCCGTGCAGAACTCGAACTCCTCTGCGACCCCGAATATTTTCCCGACATCCCTGACTATGTGGACCCGGATTACCTGGTCCTTCTTCCCTGGCATCGCCCGGGCATATCTGAATACCGCATCACATTCATAGACACCGAATCCTATTTGGAACGGGTGGTCCTGCCTCACGGCTGGCAGCTCGTCTGTCCGTTTGAACTCGCCTATCCGCCATTCGAGATCTACCCGCGGTATAGGGAAGGCGTCTGGGCACTCACCCATAACAGCTGTATATGTCATTCCTTTACCGCATCCGACAACGGCAGAGAAGCGCTGTGGGAAGGCATCAAAGACTTCCTTGCCCGCGTGGAAACAGCAGAAATCTTTGCCGAGATCAGATACCTCCTCTCTCCGGATGCGGGGACCTGGATCGAACCCGATAAGGACGACTTCTATTTCCTTGATCATGGATATTATCTTGAAAAAACCGCGACCCTCGACAAAGGCGAACTTCTCGAAGGCCTCAAACTCTTCGAAGCCCATGAATGGAGCCTTCGGCTCAACAGTACTGAAATCGCCCGGTGGGCGAAAAGCCGCGACGCGAATCCGGAAGACATCTTCGAAGGCGCCCGCCCGTACATCCCGTCCGAACTCTTTTCCGCGTGCCGCCTTTCCTTCTATCTGACCCAGCCCTCGACCAGAGAATATGCCGCCGATGTCTATGCCGGGCAGATCTGGAAAAAGGGAGATATGCTTGACTTTCTGAGAAATATCTGCGCAAAAATCCATGTCGGCGACACCCAGATCATACAGGCCATGCTTCTTTCCTATGCAGCGACCCGGGTAGAAAACTCAGAGGGCATCCATATCAGCATCTCCGGCAGGACAGGAACCGGGAAAAGTCATGCGGCCGTTGTTGCCTCGTCGTGTCTTCCCGCATCATCGGTCGTCAATGCCCATCTTTCGGACAAATCGCTGTATTATCATCCCATCAAAGACCGGTCCGTCCTTATTCTGGATGATCAGGAGATGTCTCCGGATTTTCAGGAACTCTT
>DATESH010000025.1:0-2555 GCA_035270965.1 Methanocorpusculum sp. | reverse complement strand
ACATAAACACTCATATCACTCTTTCTTTCCTGTTTGAGCGATTCTGAAGTCTTAGATTCGTGATAAAGCAGGTCAAGCGTTGTTGACATATTGTTGGTAAAGTGCTCAGTTTCCGAGACAAGAATAACCATACGGTCGACTGACAGGTTCTTCATACGGTCGGCAAACCGCTTGAGGCCACTGGTCAGCTTCTCCCCCCATTTAAGATCACGGTCGAGGGCCTTGATATCCTTCTGAATATAGCTTCGCCCTTCCTGCGCTGTCAGTTCAATCGCACGGGGAATGGTCATATTATGTTTGACGAGCGAACCAAGCTGACGGGAAAAATCAGGTAATGCAGCCTCGATCTTCCTGTCATGACTGGCCTTTTTCCCATAAAAAAGGGCATACGGCACCATAGCTATGAGGATTCCGACAACAATCATATCGTCGACAGCCGAACCCCATTCGTAAATCAAATACGGAGAAAACGGAACCGTGACCATGTTTATGTAGAGAATGATGCCGACTATCACGGCAAGCGGAATACTGAAAAAGAAAACCAGTTCCGGAGTCTCCTTCAGGCCTGCCAGAGGATGATGAATAAATTCCTGAACCTTCCGACGTTTATCATATTTTTCCATCTGATCAAATAACGGAGTTTCATCAACACTGGCTTTCGTGACGTCTTTCTGTGGATAATAGAGAACACCTGATGCCGGCATCCGGATACGTTCAATAATATATCCCTGGTTAAGAGTATCCAGCAAAATAATGAAGATTGCCGTGCCGATCGGCAGCATGAGATAAACAACAGCGGCAAGGATTATCGGATCCGAACCCGAAATCATGCCAATAACCATGATGACAATCACCACAAAAAGCGGCCCTGCCACGAAAAGGGTGATGTACATTTCAGCTATCGTCGCAAGAGAGGAGAGATAGTTTTTCTGGGCAATCCTGGTTTCTTCCTGCATTTCAGAGAGTTTGCCATAAAGGAAAATTTCAGCATTTCCTACTGAACGGTAGGTTGATGAGAACTCGGAGATGAAATACCGCATTTTTGGTGATGGTGTTGTATCAGCCAGCCGCTGGAGAGCGGTGAACTGATCATACCCGCAGAAATCCATATCAGATACAACCTGACGGAACTCTTTTGCGGCATCTCCATAGTAATCTGCATATTTTGCCATCGACTGGATGGATGTATACAGAGTCGCACCGCAATGATGCAGGGCATACATGTAGGACACCATGTCATGCATGGATGCCTCGATCGCCCGTTTTCTATTGCCCATTTCAATTTTTGGATAGGAAATGATGGCATAATATACACCGATTCCTGCTGCTAATGCTACTACAAGAGTAAGAGGGATAGTCAGTACTGCATACTGCGGGTCAAAGAAAAGGTCCGCGACGGTAAACAGGAACCGGTCGAAGAGAAAAACGGCAATAATTATAGTGATGCCGGAAAGGATACCGGAAATCTGTGCGATACGCAAGAGCCCCTTTACATCAAGATCGATACGTGCTGAAAAGAGATCATGCTCAAGTATCTTGATACGTGTCGGGGATAAGACAAAGGGGGATTTAATAGGAGATTTCATGACCCTAAGTTACTTCTTTTCAGAAGTACTCCCCTTTTCATTCATCTCTGCATCCTGACCTGATGGTATTTCTGTCGTTCCCGCTCCGGATGAGTCCGGCTTGCCTTCTTCAGGAGAATCCAGGTCGAAGTCATAGAAGTAATCCTCTGGGTTCACTATCAGCTCATCCTCCGATTCCCCTGAAGCAGGTATAGAGTCTGATTTCTCTATTGTATCCTTTGCCTGATCGGAAATTGCCGAACCCGAGTCATACGCTGCATCAGACTCCGCAGCTCCGTCCACCATTTCCGGATACTCATCCTTAAGAATATGAATATTTTTCAGAAGCTCAACCGTCTTCTCCCCACCGCTCAGGAGTGCTGTCAAATCATTAATATTCTCGAACAGGAACTCGGTTCTCGACATATGCAGCCAGATAATTCTGGCAAAATCACGGAAGTCACGAATACCCTGATCCAGCATCGCCTTTAAAAGAGACTTACGTCTCAAAATCTCCTCTTCCAACTCCATGATATTCAGACCCGTTTTCTCTGCAATCTTGGAGTAGACATCAGAGTAACCAGAATATGCCGGCGTATCTTTCTGGAAATTATAGGCAAACACCGAGTTAATCTCCAGCTCGCCCACTTCCGTCATACCGACAATCTCGGTGATTTCCTTGCACCGGCGAATCTGTTTCGTCCCGCGGAACAGACGTCCCTGTGATAACACAATATCAAGTGTTTCAATGGTCGCCTTCGGCACATCAAGCGGCGGATTCTGAAGACGGTGAATTGCCGTAGTCACGTCTCCACCATGGATGGTGGAAAACGTTGTGTGTCCGGAGTTCATTGCCTGGAAAAGCGTCTGCGCCTCAACACCTCGAACTTCGCCGACAAGGATGTATTCCGGTCTCTGACGCATTGCGGCCTTTAACAGGTCGAACATGCCGATATCACGGGTAGCGGACTCCGTCGCACCAGCCGAAGG
>DATESH010000024.1:0-8582 GCA_035270965.1 Methanocorpusculum sp. | reverse complement strand
TGGAAGAATCCTTTTTTTTCAACATTTTTGAAGGTCTATCCAAGCAGCGACCTGGCATACCGACGCTCGTTCTCACCCGTTTTCCTCCCCCATTCGGAAATTATCGTTATCGATATACATCAGCCATTCTTCGACGACCTGTCAGAGCAGGCAAAGAAGGATAAGCTGCATACCAGGATAAAAACGGTCCGTGTCTCAACGGATTATCTATCGTTCCCGGATTTATCCTATAATCTCATCTGGTTAGCGGGTGCGGCACATATCATGGGCTTTAAGGCTGTCCTCATTTCATGGAAAATACCTCATACCGAGGAGATACATGGTCGTATCCGAATATGTCAGGTTCACCTAAACGCTCTCGGACGAGTCACCTGCATTTTTTAATAAAATCTATCCTGCTATAATGCAGGCACTCTATGACCCCATGGATGAGGAGATGGAAATTTTCCGTAACCTTACATTTGAATAACCCTTTTTCTGCAGGCGATGACTAAAGAACAGAACACAAAAGTAAAGCAGGAATAGGTGAACCCGGGATTGAGTATTAAAATAGTGAGGTAAATAGAAATAATAAGTTCTCTTCTGCCGGAGATAACCGGGGATCTTTCCGTTTCTTACAGACCCGTACATAAAAACGGCAGAATATTCTCTTTACCTTTTAAGCCTTCTTATGATGCTCTCCGCATACATGGTCGTCCCCGCAGTGTTCACACCCGCAGGAATCTCCATCTGCTTCATTTTCCGCCTTAAGCCGGTCCATAATCCACTGCTGGTCAATTGCTGCACACTCTGTTATCGGAACATCCCAGATAGGACCCCCGGTAACAATGCATGTCTGATACAAAGCATACGGCATCTCGAGGCTTCCAAGGAACGCTTCTTCGCGGAATGCTGCGAACAGAATTTTCTCTTCACCATCGACTACGTCGACTTTCGTAAACCTGAGTTCATCCGGAATCTTTTCAGGGTCATCGTCATGCATTTTTGTCAGGGTCAGGACCTTAAACAGTTCAACTACACGATCATCCAGTCCTGCTTCGAAAATGAATATCTTCTCTTTCAGGGAATTGATATCCGGAACCAGCCGCATAGGTTTCTCCTGGTAAATGACCTGGTCCGCGATGTCCCCGTCGATACCGACCTCGCGGTCCTCACAATCCGGCTCCAGATAAATCAGGAATCCGCCGTTTGTCTCCTTGTCCTCATAAACGAACGGGTATCCGGCAAACCCGGAAAAACCGCAGTTATCACAGGTAAACAGAAACAGTTCGCCCGTGAGAACTTTGTCCCGCATATCCGGGTCGGTCGTCACATTCACGGCCGGGCAAATCGTAATCGTCTGTTCATGTTCGCATTCCGGACAGATTACTTCATCCTCATCGGTAATCATACGCGAATCCACTCTTTGTCGACAACTGTATATCCTGTAACGGGGCGTTCCCAGATTCCGTGCATCATCATACTGATTTTTTCATATGTGCTGAACGGAATCTTTATCGGGTCGAGATACTCTGTCCCGAGATGCGGCACGAAGACAAGCGACCGTCCTTCGCAGGCGAATATGTCTTGTGCATAGAATAGTGTGTCCGGGATGAGCTTCTCCTTTTTTGCCTCCATCTCACGTAGAATGGAGTCTTTCACTACCTCGATAATTCTGTCGTCGAGTTTGTCACGGAAAATGTAAATCTTCTCACGCATTTCATCCTGCGTGTGGACAAGTCTCATCCGGATATCCGGCAGAAGATGTGCCGGCAGCATGTTCGGGAGTTCCACCGCCCGCTCTGTTGAGTCAGGCTGGAAGAATATCGAAAACTTCTCGTTCAGATCATGATAGAGAATCGGATACTCGACTACGCCGGAAAATCCGCAGTTGTCGCAGATTAAGGTGGTTAGCGTTCCGTCGAGGAACTTCAGGCGAAGTTCCTCATTCGACGCATTGATACTTTTGTGCAGGGCGAATTCCTGTTTTGCTCCGCATTTAGGGCAGGTTATCGTTTTTATTTCTGGTTTCATTACTCTTTTCTCCCGCTTGCTCCCCGGTGGTAGTGGGCGAACTCACCTGACGTGATGAGGTCTCCGGTGAAAACCGGACCGTCACGGCAGACTCTTTTTCCATCGTTGTCCATGCAGCATGACCCGCATATACCGACGGCACATTTCATATATCTCTGGAGAGAGAACTGACCCCGGGCTTCGATGCCTTTGGCAACAAGTCTGTCAAGAATCCCTTTCATCATTATTTCCGGACCGCAGACACAGATGGTGTCATACGCTTCGATGTCCAACTGGTCCATGATTCCTGTTACGAATCCGTGGAATCCGAAGGTTCCGTCATCGGTGGCGAGTTTCAAATCACTGACTTTAGCAAGTTCGTCGGCGAAGATGAGTTCCGCTTTGGTGCGGGCACCGAGGATGAACGTGTCGACCTCTCCATTTGCTGCCAGAGTGAATAAGGGAGTTACTCCCACGCCGCCTCCGATTGCCAGAACTTTTCCATGGGCCGAAAATCCGTTTCCGAATGGTCCGCGGATGCCGAGTTTATCCCCTGCTTTCAGGGCGAAGAGTGCTTCGGTCGCGTCACCGACTTTCATGACGGTAATCGAATTCGCGGCAGAAAACGCCATCGGAATCTCGTCAACACCCGGAACCCAAACCATGCAGAATTGACCTGGTTTGAAATTGAAGAGTTCATCGAATACGAAGGTTTTCACAGTAGGCGTTTCATCGAGCACGGTCGTGATAGTGACTATCTGAGGCATTTCAGACATGGGCCCACCCCACAATCTCCTCGGCGGGTGTCCCGTCTTCCGCGTAAAGTTCTGCGGCTATTTCGGAGAATACATTAATCGAGTCGTAGACCGCGCTGCCGATTTCCACGGCAGAAGCTCCCGCCATCATCATTTCGAGAACATTATCTGCGGTGGAAACTCCCCCGCATCCGATAATCGGGATGCTGACAGCGTCATATAAATCATAGATGCTCCGGACGGCGATCGGGAAGATGGCTTTGCCGGAGAGTCCGCCGAACGTATTTCCAAGAACCGGACGTCGGGCACCTGTTGAGATTCGCATGGCTTTTACGGTGTTTATCGCGACAAGTGCATCTGCTCCGCCCTTTTCAGCGGCTTTTCCAATCCCTTTGATGTCGGTTACGTTCGGGGTGAGTTTGACCCAGACTGGTTTATTGTAGGTTTTGACGATTTCAGTGCATTCTCTGACAATCTGCGGGTTTACACCGATTGCGGCACCGTACCCTTCTGCATGGGGGCAGGATAGGTTGAGCTCGAATGCGAGAGCATCCGGGAACCAGGATGCGACTTCGCCGAATTCTTCGGGTGTTCCCCCGAAGATGCTTACAATCACCGGTTCGCCCGCAAGAGGGGAAATCTCTGCAGTGAAATCTTTGGATGGGTTTGGGAGTCCCATGGCATTTATGAGGCCGCCGTCGACCGGCACAAGTGTCGGTCCGTGGTGACCGGGGATTGGGACCGGACCTATAGATTTTGTGACGACACCGCCTGCACCAAGAGAGAGCATTCTCTTTAATGAGGCACCAGTGGTACCGAGAATCCCTGCTGCAAGCAGCAGATGATTTCTGAGGGGAACGCCGGCAATTTCCTTTTGTGGCAGTTGTATATGAATCATCGTATTCTCTGTAAATACTATTCGCGTTTTTGGGTTATGTAACTCTCTATCGTCAGGGATGCTGATAGCAGGATTCCTGCCGGAGTTTGCCTTGTCCGGGAAGAGATGTATAATGGATTCCGGGATAAACATCGCCCATTCTTTTTTTAGTATTACCCGTTTTTTTACGTCCTGACTCTCAAGCATTTTAACACATACGCACTAAATAATTACACAGGTTTAGCGTTCACATGGCAACAGATCAGATACGAAGTGGCCGGCTGGAAGGAGAAAGACCAGCCGCAGTTGAACAATATCTCTCCTCGATGGAAGCGGACAAGCAGATTGCATCAAGCGATATCAGGGTTGACATCGCTCACATTCTCATGCTCCGCAAACAGAACCTGATTGATGCAGAATCCGTAAAAAAACTTCTGAAAGCTCTCATGGGTTATCTGGAAAACGGTCTTCCTGCCGATGCATTCAATGTGACCCGTGAAGATATCCACGCCGGTATCGAAGCTCAGCTGATGGCCGACGCGGGTTCGGATGCCGGTGGGAGAATGCATCTGGGCCGCAGCAGGAACGACGAGGTCGCCACCTGTCTTCGTATGAGAACCAGGGAACTCCTCATCGAAACGCTCAGCGGTCTTTTTGAAGTCAGGCAGGCTCTCATTTCCCGTGCCGAAGAACATACCAACACAATAATGCCGGGTTTCACCCATCTTCAGCATGCCCAGCCGACCACGCTCGCCCATTATCTCCTTGCCTACGAAAGTCTCTTCGCCCGCGACACGTCACGTCTCTTCGATGCATATTCCCGTGTGAATATTTCTCCGCTGGGATCTGCCGCTTTTGCCGGGACAGGATTCCCTCTCGACCGGAAACTCACCGCAGAATATCTCGGGTTTACCGATCCGATGGATAACAGTATGGATGCCGTCGCAAACAGGGATTTCATCGCCGAAAGTCTGAGCGACCTTGCTATTCTGATGGTCAACATAAGCAGGATGTGTGAGGAACTCATCCTCTGGTCGACTTCGTTTGTCCGATTTGTCAATCTGAACGATGCCTACTGCTCGACGAGCAGCATCATGCCCCAGAAGAAAAACCCTGACACGCTTGAGATTATGCGGGCAAAAAGTGCCGCCGTCATAGGTGAACTTACCGCGGCCCTCACGCTTATCAAATCCCTGCCGATGAGCTATAACAGAGATTTACAGGACTTGAATCCGCATCTCTGGAACGCATTTGCCCAGACAAACACGTCTTTACCTATTCTTGCAGAAGTCATTTCAACTGCCGGGTTCAATGTCCCGGTGATGAAGAAACAGGCAGCGGCTGGCAATACTACCGCCACCGAACTTGCCGATTTCATGGTTAGGGAATACAACATTCCTTTCAGAACTGCGCATAACATAGTCGGGCGTGCCGTCAAACTTGGTTCGCTTGAACTTGATGTCGTCGAAATCGCGGCAAAAGAGCTTGCGAATATTTCGCTTAAAGAGAAAGGGCTGACCGAAGCAACCATCAAAAAAGTTCTCCACCCGGCAACGATTCTCCGTGAGAAGAAGAGTTTCGGCTCGCCGAACCCGAAGATGATGAAAAAAGCCGTGAAGGTGGCAGATATCCGGCTTGTACAGGACCAGGTTACCGGAGATATTCTCCAGGACCAGCTCAGGGATGCCGATGAAAAAATGAAAACAGCCTATAGGAACTTGATCAATGACTCTGAATAACAATGACCCGATAACCGTAAAATTTGCCGGACTTGAACTAAATGGGATTTTTATCAACCGCTCCGGTGAAAATGCGGTCGTAAAACTTTCGAGCGGCTACAATATCTGTGTACCGGAATATCTATGCACTTCCCGGGGGGAAGCCGTCCCTCTGGAAAAACCGGTGTTAGCCCCTCTGAACCAGGATGCAAATCTTCCGCTTCTCTCTATTATCTCTACTGGCGGAACCATTGCGAGCACGGTTGATTACCGGACGGGTGCTGTTTCCTCGAAGTTCACAGCAGAGGATATTCTCCGGAGCATTCCGGAACTTGCGAAAATCGCCAGATACCACACTCTTCAGCCGTTCCAGGTCCTTTCAGAGAACATGAACCCTGCAATGTGGCAGGAACTCGCACGGACTATCTACGATGAGATCAGCAAAGGTGCAAAGGGCATTATCGTGACCCATGGAACAGACACCCTGCTTTACAGTGCCGCCGCCGTCTCATTTATGCTGGATACGCCGGTTCCGGTCATCTTTGTCGGAGCCCAGCGGAGTGCTGATCGGCCGAGCAGTGATAATGCAATGAATGCCATATGCTCTGCCCAGGCAGGCGTGAGCGACCTTGGTGAGGTCGTCCTTTGTATGCACGCGAACGAGAGTGACACGACATGTGCCCTTCACAGAGCGACCCGGGTCCGGAAGAACCACACATCCCGTCGTGATGCTTTCCAGAGTATCGGGCGTGTCCCGGTCGGTGGTGTCGAATATCCGGGGGGCACGGTTGTTCTCGCAAAAGATGCGGTTCGCCGCGGTACGAAGGAACTCAGGCTTTCGGATAATCTTGAGCCGCACTGCGGTCTGCTTCAATACTATCCTGGAATGAACCCCGCAATTTTCGATGCGTATAACGGATACAAAGGGCTCGTTATTGCTGGAACCGGGCTGGGGCACGTAGGCACCGATTGTATCGCGAAAATCGCAGGTCTCACTGCTGCCGGGACCACAGTCATCATGACGTCCCAGTGTCTCGCTGGCGGGGTATGCGACCGGGTGTATGAAACGGGTCGTGACCTTCTGGATGCGGGCATCATCGAAGGGGGCAGTATGCTTCCGGAGATCACACTCGTGAAACTGATGTGGGTCCTTGGAAATGCCACGAGAAAAGAGGACATCCGTCGGCTGATGCAGACGAGCCTCAAGGGTGAAATGGAATTTGATTTGTGGAGGAATGCATAATGGATTATGAAGCAATCGGTCTGAAAGCCGGACTTGAGATTCACCAGCAGCTGAATACGAAAGAAAAGCTGTTCTCTCATTCACCGGCGATTTTCCGTGACACTGCTGACCATAATGGGGAAGTCAGCCGGTATCTTCGTGTCGCGACCTCGGAAATGGGGGACGTGGACCGTGCAGCAAAAGAAGAACTGATGAACAGACGACTGTTCACGTATTACACCTATGATTCGACCGGTCTCGTCGAGATTGATGAGGAGCCGCCTGCACCCCTAAACCCGGATGCACTCGACATCGTATTGACGCTGGCGAAAATGTTTGAGATGACGCCGCTCCCGGAAATCTGCACGATGCGTAAGATGGTTGTGGATGGTTCGGCTACGAGCGGGTTCCAGAGGACCGCTCTGGTCGCCCTGAACGGGGTTATCCGGAAAACCTGCCGGATTGATACGGTCGCCGTCGAAGAGGAGGCATGTCAGCGTGTCGAGGATACGATTTTCTCGGTCGACAGACTTGGGATTCCACTCATTGAGATTACCACATCACCATGTATGAAGACCCCGGACGAAGTCCATGATATCGCACAGTATATCGGTATGATACTCCGTTCAACGGGTCGTGTCAAGCGCGGTCTCGGGACAATCCGTCAGGATGTCAACATCTCGATTCGTGATGGAGCCCGTGTGGAAATTAAGGGTGTTCAGGAACTGGATCTCGTCGCAGAAGTGGTTCGCCGCGAGGCCCAGAGACAACTGTCCCTCCTCGCAATCAAAGATGAGCTTGTCGCGAGAGATGCTCTAGTGAACGGCGAGGTGTATGATGTGACCGCTGTTTTCACAGAGACCAAATCACAGGTTCTGAAGAAAGCAAAGGTGATTCTCGGAACAGTCCTTCACGGCTTCAGTGGTCTTGTAGGTATGGAGATTCAGCCGGACCGCCGTCTGGGTTCGGAAATGTCCGATTACGCAAAGAAGTGCGGTGTAGGCGGTCTGTTTCACACCGACGAATTACCAGCTTACGGCGTGACCGCAGACGAGGTTCGTATCCTTAAGGAAACGCTTGGTGCAGGACCTGAGGATGCGGTCGTTATCGTAGCATCCACCGAACAGAAATGCAGATGTGCCATGCAGATGATCATCCGCCGTGCGAAGATGGCGTTCGAGGGAATTCCCGAGGAGACCCGGAAAATGCTTGAAGGAGGGTCAACTGCCTATATGCGACCCCTTCCGGGAGCGGCACGTATGTATCCGGAGACGGATATATTATCAGTTCCGGTCTCGAAAGAATACTGGAACAGTATCGCGACGCCCGAACTTTTAACAGTGAGAGCCGGGCGTTTCGTCTCAGAGTATGGTCTGGACCCGGGTATGGCGCATCAGATGGCTTTTTCTGAGAAACTGCCGCTCTTTGAGCGCGCAGTGTCGGAAGGTATCCGCCCCGTGTTCGCGGCAAGGACGATTCTTGCCTCCCTCAAGGAACTTTCCCGCGCCGGAATCTCTGAAGATGAGATTCCGGATGACTCTGTAATCGCGGTCATGAAAGCAATTGAAGCTGGAAATGCCGCAAAAGAGGCAGTTATGGATATTTTGACGGCATGTTCCAAGGGCATGTCAATATCCGAAGCAGTTTCGCGCGTAGCCCCGTCATTCTCCCGTGAGGAACTTCAGGAACTGGTTCATGTAATAGTTTCAGACAGATCTGAATTCATCCGTTCACGCGGCAAAGCAGCTCTTGGTCCCGTAATGGGCGTTGTCATGAAAGAGGTTCGCGGAAGAATCGACGGAAAGGTCGTTTCTGAGGTTTTAAACGATGAACTAGGCAGGATAGTCTGATTTGTTTATCCAGAAGCAGAGAGATACGTTTAAGTGAATGGGACACTAACAAAATACGGAGTTCAATATGGGTAAGACAGGAAGCATCAACTGGCACCAAGTAAAGGGTGTAAGCGGTCAGATTCGCCTTGTCCCACAAAAAGAGGGAGAGGTCAAAAAACCCGGACC
>DATESH010000023.1:0-5442 GCA_035270965.1 Methanocorpusculum sp. | reverse complement strand
GCCACGCAGAGCCGATTAGGCGGAGCGTAGGAACGCGACCGAGGAGTGAAACGACGAGGTCAAGAGGACAGCGTAAGGAAAATGCGATTCGTGGAAATTCGCGATTGCGTGCAAGCCAAAGGCTTGCGTGCCGCCTCAAATGGGCTTTGCCCATTTGGGCTTATTCGCGGTTAAATTATCTTATAGTTCCGGTGACCAGCCAACTCCTTTTTTTGTGGAGATTCAAGCGAGGGGCGACGACCCGAGTCGGAGAGCAAATCTTTGATTTAGGAACAAGCGAGCGAAGCGAGTCGGAGAGCAAGGCGCAGCCTTGCGAACGCGGTTAAATAATCTCATGTGTCCACACCTCAGAATATAGGTGGTCCCTGTACACCCGAAAACTAAAACAGAAAGTGTAACTGGATAAAACCGGTGCTATTCGGATATGCAGTTGGACTATCTCTTCAATTTGCGGTTCGCGGTTAAATAATCTCATAGTTCCGGTGACCAGCAAACCGTGTTCGATGTTTTCATTAAATCAAATTAATTTATTTAAGCTAAATACGCTAAAACCAAACGAATCTTTTAGTTTTCGCGGTTTTGCGGGGACCTTTAGGTCCCTCAGCCGAGCAAATCGATAGACTTGCGAACCGATGTCTTCCATGTACACCCATCATAACAACAACTAAAAAAAAAAGAATAAATTCCCTTTCGGGAACCTTACAACTCCGGATACGTCAGACCCGTCACATCGAAATCGGTTCCAAACCTCGTATTAAACTCAGTCAGAACACCCTCCACACTCATATCCGCAAAAACATCCGGATGAATCATTTTTGCCAATGCAACTGCCGCCGCACACGACCGTGGCCCGTACGTCAGATCATTTCGAAGAAGCCAGACCTGATCATTCTCCACCGCACTGATAGTCGAAAAACCGGTTCTCGAAACAAGCTCATCATAACCGGCCTCCGGCGTATCCATATTATTCACCAGTTTCACGATAATCTCCGGACTCGAAGAAACCACCCACTCATCCGAAATCTTCCGGGAACCGGCATCCGTCATGATATTCTGTCCGCCGGCAATCGAAATAAGCTGTCCCATCCCCGTATCCGTTCCCTGAGCCCAGTAAGCCGTATAGCTCTCGGCATAGACCGTGCTGGTCAGAGAAAGCGGTGCCGCCCGTGCCTCTACCTCGGCAATAACCTCGTCGTAATAATCCGCAATCTCCTGAGCCCGCACAACATTCCCGGAGATTTTTCCGACCTCGACAATATCCCGTGCCATCGTTTCAGGCTTCGTACAATCAATATACACAATCGGAATACCCGCAGACGCCAGAACCTCCGCATTCTTCGGCTTCGAAGAAGCGTACCCAATAACAAGATCCGCATCAAGCGAAACAAGATACTCCACATCAGGCTCATTCCATGAACCGACCACCACAGCATTCGGATACATCTTCACCTGCCCGGCATTATTCGCAATCGACTGCGAAATGCCGACCACTTTATCTGCATCGCCCAGAAGATACAGAATCTCTCCCGCATTCGAATTAAGAAGAACGATACGTTCCGCGGTCTGGTTCAGCGTTACGTTTGTCCCGTCCGAATTGGTAATAACAATCTTACCGGACGATTCATCAGAGATACAGCCTGCGGCGAAGACGATACAAAGCATAGTCAGGATGATACCCGACATAATCAGTAATTTTTTCATAAAAACCTCTATGATGGAGCATAGGAGAGAAGAAATCTCCCCTGTTCATTTTCAACAATCGCGGAGTCAACCCCGTAAACATCCCTCACGGACTCAACCGTCAGAACATCCTCCGGCGTTCCGTAGGCATACATCTTCCCGTCCTTGAGAAGAAGCACCTTGTCCGTATAGCGGAGTGCCAGATTCAGATCATGCAGAGCGATAATCATGCCCGAATCCTCCTTATGGACGACATCCCGCATAGTTGACACGGTTTCCAGCTGATGACGGAGATCAAGCGAACTGGTCGGCTCATCGAAGAGAAAGAAGGACGGTGCCTGGGCAAGTGCCCGGGCGATGAACACTCTTTGTCTCTGACCTCCGGAAAGTTCATTGACAAACCGGTCCGACAGGTCGGTAATGCTCATTACCGAGAGAGCTTTATCAACGACATCCAGGTCGTCATCCGAAACAGACCAGCTCATATAAGGACGACGCCCGATGAGAACCGTATCGAGCACCGTCGTGAACGGGGTGTAATGGAAATACTGCGGGACATATCCGATCATCTTCGCCCGGTCAATCGGGTCAATCTCCCGCATATCGGTTCCGTCGATATTAATCGTGCCGGATTTCGGCGTCAGAATATCCGCAATCGTTTTAATCAGCGTGGATTTTCCCGAACCGTTCGGTCCGAGAAGCGCAAGTACCTCGCCGGATTTCGCTTCGAAATCTATGTCATGAAGAACTTCATGACTTCCGTATTTCTGCGAGACATGCTCAACGGAAATATTCATGCGAGATACCTCCCGTGTCCTCTGGTAATGAGGAAGAGGAAGAAGAATCCGCCGAGGATGTACATGATAATGCCGACCGGAATCTCGATAGGCGCAAATATCACCCGGGCAATCGTGTCGGAGATCAGGAGGATAAGAGCTCCAAGAAGCGCCGATGCCGGAAGAAGATACCGGTAATCATTGCCGATAAGCATGCGGCAGATATGCGGCGCCATGAGTCCGACGAATCCGATGATGCCGGTAAAGGCAAGACATGCCGAGGCAGCGAAACTGACAATCAGAAGACCGGAGATTCTGAAACGCTGAACATTGATGCCGAGATTTTTGGCAACATCATCCCCGCCTGAAAGAGTGTTCAGGTCCCAGGCTCTGCGTTCGATGAGGAAGAAACTGATAAGGACTATCGGGAGCAGAATCGCAATCGTCGGCCAGGTTGCACCCCACATGCCGCCCATGAGCCAGGTGACGATTTCCCTAAGAGCGTCGTCATTGGAGATATATTTGAGGGCGAGGAGTCCTGCCTGGAAGAGATAGCCGATGACCACTCCGGCTAAAATCATAATCGCCTGAGAGGTGTTTTTCGTTCTTGAGATGAAGTAGACGAGAATCACGCTCAGCCAGCCGCAGATAAAGGCGGAGAAGATGAGGAGAACCGATTTGACAGAGAAGGTGATTCCGGCAAGGAATATCGTTCCGGCGAATAATGTTCCAAAAATTGCCGGGCCGAGCACTATCATGAGAGCGGCACCAAACGAAGCGGCAGATGAGAGACCAAGGGTGAACGGGCTCACGAGCGGGTTCCGGAGAAGTCCCTGCATTACAGCACCTGCCGTCGCTAAGGCAACACCGGCAAGGATAGTGAGGAGGATTCTTGGAAGCCGGAAGTTGAGGACGATGAGGTCTGCCATGCCGTCATCCGGCGATGATATGAAATTGGGGAAAAGGGCGTGCCCGAATACCGCGAGAACATCCTGCGGAGGGATGTAAACCGAGCCGATTCCGGTGGCAAGTATGGATGATATAATGAGAACCGCTGCGAGAGTGAGCAGAACCAGACGCTTGCGTTTCTGAAGAGTGTGGTAGAGACGTGTCGTTTTGGTGCTACTAGTCCCGACTTTTTTCATAACTTAATAGTATTCTGTTTTCCAAAGTAAAATATCTGCGGATGTCTTCCGGCAGGCAGGTCAGAGAATTTTTACTCTGAAAAAAAGTGAGAATAGATGAGGAATTATTCCCGGATGGTGCCGCGGAGGTAATGTCCCGCGGTAATGCCGCCGGACGCAATATCTTTTATCTGCTCCTTCAGCTCTTTGGAATCGCCGGTTCCGTCGACGATAGCAGTATAAATCGCCACCATCCGTCTGATATATTCGGGACTCCGGTCGCGTGCATCTATCGAGATGACCGACACGCCGACAGACGCAAGTTTTCCGACATACTCTATCAGACATGTCTCAGATGCATTCAGAATATGAGTTCTGCACTGCGGATCGGTCCGGATTCTAAAAATCCGGTTGGTCTTGTCCTTGAGAGCCCAGGACTGATTGCAGCTCCGGCATCCCTGTGCCGTTGCCGGAATACAGTTCTCGGTAATCATCACCTCAAGACTGCCCTGCACGATGACCTCGGTTTTCGGCGGGTGGGCATAGGCTGAAAGCTGTTCCATCAGGGTTTTGATCTGTTTGCCGGAAAGCTCCGGCGAAAGGCAGACCTGACGGCAGGTCTTTCCGTACAACATCGCAGAACGGGCATTCGTGATATTCAGACCGGAACCGCCGTACTTCGGAAAGCCTTTGATGAGCCCGGCAGAACCCGTGCCGTCGACCATCACACCTGCAGCGCTTAAGGGGATTTTCATAACGGCTTCTGCGAACTCGTGTTCCAGAACAATCCTCGGGAGTTTATAGATTATCGGAATATCATAGATTTCTTCGGTTCCTTCATAGACAATCTGTCCGGCTCCGGCAGAATATGCAGCTTTTGCTCCGATGACCGATTCGGTATAGACCTGGACGATAGGAATTGTCCTCTCAGGCACGGCGGATCCCTTTTCGACATAGTCACGCGTTGTTCTGGGCACCGGTTCCATACGTGTCCGGGCAACCTCTTCCAGGAATCTCCGGCGAAGATCGCTTATGACACCCATCGGCAGAAACATCGTTCCGTCATACTTCATCGAAAGGGATCTGACGACAAACGGGGTTCCGCCGGTTTTTCTCATCTGTGTCCCGACAGCTTCCTGCGTAACCGGCTTATTCAAAGCATACAGCATCGGGATTTCGGATTTGGTCTCGACATTCCCGGATGAAACGGTTAGTTTTCCCTCTTTATCCACGGACACGGTGATATCGAGGAAAATTCTTCCGGCAGCGGGTTTGGATATAATTGCCGAGGATTTCCGATCGGTTTTCAGCCGGTGGGTTATCCAGAGTTCGCTTCCGACAACGACACCCTCCGGCGCCGGAATCTTATAGGCATCCCCCTCAGGGAAGATATACGGCTCTTTATTCAGCGAGAAACCGGATTCACGGTCGCCGAACCGGAACACCAGACCATCTCCGGTATCCGGGACAGGTCCTTCTATTTTGACAATGACCTTGCCGCGGGATTCGTCGGTCCCGGAAACATATCCGGCGTAGACACCGCGGTTATCCGGCTTTTTGGTATTGATGAACGTCCCCCATTTATCTCCCAGAAGATATCCTTTGGTAAATCCGCGGTTGAAGGCAAATGCAAGGTCTTCCATTGTTTCGGGATCGGGAACGAATTCTTTTCCTTCAGCAATGATATCGAGCGCCCGCCGATAGGCATCGGTGACAATTGCGACATATTCCGGGGACTTCATCCGTCCTTCGATTTTGAGTGCCGAGATACCGGCGCCGCAGATCTCTGCAAGATACGGATAGAGACAGAGATCACGCGGAGATAATACATAATTGCCCTGATTGGGAATGACTTCGTTATC